>JAGTUY010000351.1 GCA_018224455.1 Desulfosarcina sp. | reverse complement strand
GCCAAGATCACCGCCAATTCGGCCTTCTCACTGAAGATGATCAAGAAGGGGCTCAACATGGCCCAGGGTGAAACCAGCCTGGAGGCACTCATGGACTTCGAAGTGGAGGCCTGTCTGGCCTGCGTCTCCACCAAGGAGCGCCGGGAGTCCCTGGCGGCATTCGAAGACCGCAAGAAGTAAGAAAGGAGTAGGCCATGTCACTCGAACACGTTCTCAACGCCCGTTCCGTTGCTGTCGTGGGCGCATCCAAGGTACCCACCAAGCGCGGCTATCAGACCATTCGAACCCTTCTGGATGAACGCTACGAAGGGGCCATCTACCCGGTCAACCCGAAAGAGCCGAGCATCATGGGCCTGAAGTGCTACACCGCCGTCTCGGTAATCCCGGGAGAGGTGGACGTGGCCCTCATCGCCACCCCGGCCCGAACCGTTCCCGCGGTTCTTGAAGACTGCGGCAAAAAGGGGGTCAAGGGCGCCATCATCCTGGCCACGGGATTCGGCGAAACCGGCGCGAAAGGCAAAGCACTCGAGAGCGAAGTCCTGGAGGTAGCCGGCCGACACCACATCCGCCTGATCGGCCCCAACACCTCCGGCATGATCAATCTCAAGGACAACCTCAACCTCGTGGGCCTGAAGCATTCGCCCAGAGGCGACATCGCCCTGCTGACCCAGAGCGGCAACATGGCCCTGACCCTGATCACCGAAGCCAAGCTGCAGAGCCGCAAAGGATTCACCTACTACGTGGGCGTGGGCAACGAGGCGGACATCCGCTTTCACGAATACCTGGAATTCTTCCGCCAGGACCCCGACACACGCGCCATTCTGATGTATGTGGAAGGCATGCGCGAGGGCCGCAAGTTCCTGCAGCAGGCCTACAAGACCACCGAGACCAAGCCGATCGTCCTGCTCAAAAGCGGCCGGTCCTCTACCGGCAAACAAAGCGCCGGCTCTCACACCGGTGCTTTGGCCGGCATGTCCGAAGTGGCCAAGGGCGCCTTCGAACGGGCCGGCATCATCGTGATAGAAAATTCCGACGAGCTCTTCCCGGCCGCCGAGAGCCTCTCCAGCCTGCCGCCGATCAAGAACAACCAGATCGCCATCCTGGCCGACGGCGGCGGACACGCCACCATCGCCGCCGACACCCTCACCGACCTGGGCGTACAGATTCCGCAACTCGACGAGAAAACCCAGGCCAAGCTGCGCGCCATTCTCCCCGACGGGGCCGCGGTGAGAAACCCCATCGACGTGGCCGGCGGCACCGACGACAACCCGGCCGTCTTCGCCGACTGCGCCAACATCATCTTGGGCGACCCCAATGTGGGCGGCCTGCTGGTTGTGGGCCTTTTCGGCGGCTACGGCATCCGCTTTGCCGAAAGCCTGGCCCTGATGGAAGAAGATGCGGCCCACCGGATGGGCAAGATGGTCAAGCGCCGCAAAAAGGCCATCATCGTGCACAGCCTCTACAATTCGGAGAAACCCCACAGCCTGGACCTGCTGCGCTACTACGGCGTCCCGGTTTACGGCAGCCTGGATATCGCCTGCAAGTGTATCGGCGTGCTGACCCAATACGGCAGATATCTGAAACGCTACCACGCCAAGTCCGACTTTGTCCTCAATTGGGGGGCCAAAGCCAAGCCCGAGGGGCAGCAGATCATCGACCGCGTCTACCAGGAGGGCCGCAGCGCGTTCCTGGAAGCCGAAGCCAAGCAGCTGATGCGCCTGCACGGTGCGGCGGTAACCAGCGACGCCCTGACCAGAACGGCCGAGGAAGCCGCAGAGGCAGCTGCGGCCATGGGCGGCAAGGTGGTCCTGAAAATTGCCTCGCCGGACATCCTCCACAAGAGCGACGCCAAGGGCGTCCAGCTGAACCTGTCCGGCAAGGATCAGGTGAAAAAGGCTTTCCGGGAAATCGTTGAAAACGCCAAGGCCTACAAGGCCGATGCCCGCATCGAAGGCGTATTGATCTCCCCCATGGTGGGCAAGGGCATCGAGGTCATCATCGGCACCAAGATCGACGACCAGTTCGGCCCCGTGATCATGTACGGGCTGGGCGGGGTGTTGGTGGAAATTTTAAAGGATGTTTCTTTCCGCGTACTGCCCATCTCCCGCCGGTCGGCCCAGCGCATGATCGCCGAAACCAAATCCCACCCCATCCTGGATGGTGTTCGCGGCGACAAACCCTACGACAAAAAGGCCCTGGTCGACCTGCTGCTGGTCTGCTCGGAAATCATCGAGGCCTATCCCCAGATTCAGGAGATGGACCTCAACCCGGTGATCATTCACCACGAGGGCCTGAACATCGTCGACGCCCGCATCCTTCTCAAAACGCGGTCCGAGGGCAAAAAAGAGGGTGCGGCCGCGTGAACCGGATCTTCCTGATCATCGTTCTCGCCGCCGTCTGTTTTGCCGGCTGGAAGCAACTCGGCTTCCAGCCGGCGGCTGAAATTCAGTCCCCCATGGAAGCCCTCTCCACCGCCATGGTCGAATCTTCCGCCGGTGCGGTGGAGCTGGCCATCGGGCTGGTGGGGGTCATGACCCTGTTTCTGGGCCTGATGAAAGTAGCCGAAGCGGGAGGAATGCTGGTCATCCTGGCCCGTTTGATCCGGCCGCTGATGGTACGGATCTTCCCCGAGGTACCGGCCGACCATCCGGCCATGGGGGCCATGATCCTCAACCTGTCGGCCAACGCCCTGGGGCTGGGCAACGCCGCCACGCCCTTCGGCATCCGGGCCATGCAGGAACTGGAAAGCCTGAACAGGCAGCCGGGAACGGCCACCAATGCCATGGCCCTGTTCCTGGCCATCAACACCTCCAGCGTGACCCTGCTGCCGACCGGCGTCATCGCCCTGCGGGCGGCGGCAGGCAGCGCCGACCCGGCGATCATCCTGCCCACCACCCTGCTCGCGACCATCGGCTCCACCAGTGTGGCCATCCTGGCCGCCAAACTCTACCAGCGCCTGTCGCCCATGGGCGAAAAGCATCAGACCGATGCAGGACCAACAGACGCCGGTGATAAAACCGGCACCGCGGCCCCAGGTGAGACGTCGACCCTGGAAGCGGCTCAAGGGGCCTACCCGATCTGGGTGAGCATCATGGCCCTATCCGCCCTGGCAGCCCTGATTCCCGGGGCCATCCTTTTCGGCAAGGCCATCTCCCCGTGGATCCTGCCGGGTCTGATGGCGGGTTTTCTGATCTTCGGCGCGGTCCGGCGGGTACCGGTCTACGAGGTATTCGTGGAAGGGGCCAAAGAAGGATTCCAGGTGGCCCTGCGCATCATTCCCTACCTGGTGGCCATCCTGGTGGCGGTGGGCATGTTGCGGGCCAGCGGTGCATTAGACCTGCTGGTGGGCGCCCTGGGACCGGTCACCGGACGCTTCGGCCTGCCGGCTGAGGCCCTGCCCATGGCGCTGATGCGCCCTTTGAGCGGTTCCGGCGCCTACGGCATCCTGGCCTCGATCATCAACGACCCGGCCATCGGGCCGGACAGCTACACCGGCGTGCTGGTCTCCACCCTGCAAGGCTCCACGGAAACTACGTTCTACGTCATGGCCGTCTACTTCGGCGCGGTTCAGGTTCGGCGAATCCGGCACGCCATGGCCGCGGCCCTGACGGCCGATGCAGCCGGGGTGATCTTCGCCATTCTTGCCTGCTGGCTGTTTTTGACATAAAAGCGCCCCACGGCATCATTCAACGACGATATAAGCAAACAGGAATCGCCATGAACATCACGGAAATGGTCAGATCGCATCAGGAACGGGTCGTCAAAATCCGCAGGGATCTGCACCGCATACCTGAAGTAGCATACACAGAAGAGAAGACCAGCGCCTATGTGGCCAATTACCTGAAACGGGAAGGGCTGTCCGTGGTCACCGGCATTGCCCGCACGGGGGTGGTGGGCCTGCTCGACACCGGCCGCCCTGGACCGATCCTGCTCATTCGGGCCGACATGGATGCGCTACCCATCACCGAAGCAACCGGTCTGCCCTTTGCTTCCCAACACCCCGGCGTCATGCATGCCTGCGGCCATGACGGTCACACAGCCATGGCCCTGGTCACCGCCACGGTCATGAATGCGCTCAGAGAACGGATCAACGGGGCCATCAAGTTTGTCTTCCAGCCGGCCGAAGAGGGGCCCGGCGGGGCCAAGCCCATGATCGAAGCCGGCGTGATGGACAATCCGCACGTGGACTACGCCCTGGGCTGCCACGTCTGGCCTGCGATTCCCGAGGGGACCATCGGTATCCGCGCCGGCGCACTCCTGGCCGCCATGTTCCGGTTTGATCTGACCATCACGGGCAAGGGCGGCCACGGCGCCATGCCCCACCTGTGCGTGGATGCCTTGGAAACCGGCTGCCAGGTGGTGGCGGCCCTGCAGCGCATCGTCAGCCGCAAGATGAACCCGCTGAGCCCTTCGGTGATCAGCGTGGGACAATTCCAGGCCGGCACCGCCTTCAACGTCATTCCGGAAAGCGCAAGCATGTGCGGCACCGCCAGGACATTTGAGAAAACGACCTGGGAGCGCTGGCCCGAGATCATCGAGACGGTCGTCAAGGGTGTCTGCGGCTCCATGGGCGCCGGATACGAAATGACCTATGAGCAGGGGTATCCGCCTACCGTCAACGATCCGGACATGGCCGACCGGATGAAGCGCATCGCCGGAGAAGTCGTCGGTGTCGACCGGGTGGTCGTGCCGGACAAAACACTGGGCGGTGAAGACATGTCGTTTTTCCTGGAGAAAGCCCCGGGCTGCTTTTTCTGCCTGGGTGCAGGCAACGACGCCTATGCCGGCATCCACAACCCGCGGTTTGGCTTCAATGAAGCGATCCTGCTCAGCGGGGTCGAAACCTATTGCCGGGCGGCCATCGATCTTCTCGGCAATCCGTCCCCAGCGGGCGGTTACCCTGGCGTGGACTGAAGATCAGGTTGATGGGAGCGCCACCGCCTTTCCCCCCGGAAGGTTTGGGATGGCGTGCACAAGTGCTCAGTTCGGTTGATGAACCGCCGCTGCGTCAACGTCCCCTCGCCTCTTTGGAATGGGGGTGACCCAGCCCAACGACATCACCATCGCCGATTTTCACGCACGCGTCGGGGCCGGCACGCACCAGCGCCGATCCGATGCATTTTCGCTGATGTTTAGGCAATCCCGCCGATGGACGACTTCGGCCCGGCCGGACAGGCCAGTTCGCATTCACGACAATATTTTACCTGTTTTCCCAGGTCTTGCCGATTTTCAATTTCTACTTCCTCAAAATCGGACTGGTTTATGACCATCTGCCGATTACAGCTTAACCGGTTATACCCCCCATTTCTTCCGGGAAGTTTTTTCTGTCCGTATTCTTCTGGGAAGTATATCCGTTCTTCAAACGCGTCCTGCGGACAGGCGATGCGGCAGGGCATGGGGCAATCTTCACAGGGGTCAACGTCGGCAGCACCCGCAGACGGCAAATCCGCATCTGTCAACATGACCCGCAATCTGATCCGGGGCCCGTATTGAGGCGTTATAAGCAAATTATTTTTTCCGATGCAGCCCAGCCCGGCAAATACGGCGGCATCTTTCATGTAAATCCCGCCGTGTTCGATATGGTACGGCAATTTGAAGCATTGAATCCCCTGCTCCTTTTCAAGCCATGATGCAAGTTCGGACACTGTCCCCATCAGCAGGCGGTTGCCGGCTGTATTTCCAGCTGAAGCGCCTGTGACCCACCAGTCCATTTCAGGCTTTTCAGAGGGGTGCGCCGCAGCGATTACAATAGCGGATCTGGCTCTTTCAGGCCATTTTACAACACCGCGTTGTCGGCCCTGCACATCTTTGGTTCCCACACCGTCGAATTCAGGCATTCTCTCGCTGATTGCATGGGAGGGCGAACGCTTCAAATCTCTCACGCTTGCCACGCCTGCGAGATCAGCTCCGCATGCTTTGGCTTTGCCGATAATAAGTCCAACGAGTTCCTTGACGTTTTTTCCTGTCACCATCTGGGCCTTTAAATATTTTTCCAGACTATCAACGGCTGAGCTGAAACGTGCGCTTTTTTTGTGCATCGATTCTTCACAATTCGACTATGAACTCTTTTTTCCGTGGGAAATCAAGTCAATTCGCCATTGAGGGCAATGGCTGGCGGCTGCGGCGGCAAGGAATGAAGCGCAACCCAGATTTCTGGATATTAGCGAATCCGCCCATTCCAAAGGTCCTGTCGATCGCTTCGTGGTCAGCCGAAGCCATTCGGGATTGACAGCAAATCGGTTTTTTTGGCAAAGTAAACGACCGGAGAGAAGGCGTTCCAGCTATTAACAACGAATGAACAATAAGGATGAATATGGCACCCAAACCCATTGCCGCCGGCAAGAGCAGCTTCGACCTCATCGATTTCGCCACCTTTCTGTCCGCCGTTGACCTTCGCGGCGAGATCGTCTTTCTCGATGTGGCCTGCGGAATTGGAAATTATGCCATTGAGATCGCCCGCCAGCTCCGGGGGAAGGGGACGGTGCATGCCCTCGATCTGTGGGAGGAAGGCATCGCCAAGCTCAGGCTCAAGGCCGGATCGCTGGGCCTGGAGAATATCGACGCCACGGTTTGTGACGTCAGTCAAAAAATACCCCTTGACGATCATAGCGTCGACATCTGTCTCATGGCCACGGTGCTCCACGATCTGATCGAAGACGGCACCCACCACGGGACATTGAAGGAGATCCTCCGGGTGCTCAAACCGGCCGGGCAGCTGGCTGTGGTGGAGTTCAAGAAAATGCCCGGTCCGCCGGGACCGCCGGAGAAGGTACGTCTGTCTCCCGAAGAACTGGCCCGGGTGCTGGCGCCCCTGGGCTTTCAATGCCGTGACACCGTCGATTTAGGGGCCGTGACCTATCTTTCAGGGTTTCACCTGAAGTAAGCGCTGTCCGTCGACCTCGTCCAGCACCCCACGCACCTTTCGGGAAAGCGCCTCCATGGCAAATGGCTTCTGAATAAACCCGCTGCACCCCCGGTCCATGATCTCTTTCGCCTGTCCTTCGATGCTGTATCCGCTTGAAAGGATGACCTTCACGTCCCCATCGAACTCTCTCAGCCGATCATAAGTCTCCCCGCCACCCATGCCCGGCATGATCATATCCAGAATGACGGGGTCGGTTCAACAACTCATCCCTGCAGATAATTTTCGGCAAAGACCTTCTCCAGGGCGTCGACCAGGGCGTCGGCATTCTCACGGGAGAAGACAATCGGTGGCTTGAGCTTGAGCACGTTGTGCAGGGGTCCGTCGGTGCTGATCAAAAAACCGTAATCCTTCATGCGGTTGCAGATGTAGGCGGCCTCGTCCGCTGCCGGTGCCAGGGTGTCGTGGTCCGTGACCAGTTCCACGCCCAGGTATAGCCCCAGCCCGCGAACATCACCAACAAGCCATGACTTCTCTTTCAAAGCAGAAAGCCGCTGCAGCAGGTAAGCGCCAACCGTTCGAGCGTTTTCCTGCAGCCCTTCGGTTTGGATCACATCCAGAACGGCCATGCCCACGGCGCACGAAACCGGGTTGCCGCCGTAGGTGTTGAAGTACTCCATGCCGTTGTTGAAGGCATTGGCGATTTCCGGTGTGGTCACCACCGCCGCCACGGGGTGACCGTTACCCATGGGTTTGCCCAGGGTCACGATGTCCGGCACCACCCCCTGGGTTTCGAAGGCCCAGAAATGGGTGCCGGCCCGGCCGAAGCCCACCTGGACCTCATCGGCGATGCACACGCCGCCGGCGGCACGCACGTGGTCAAAAGCGGCCCGGAAGTAGCCGTCGGGCAGGAGCACCTGGCCGCCGCAGCCCAGCATGCTTTCGCAGATAAAGGCCGCCACCCGCTGGCCCGCAGCTTCGATGCAGTCCACGGCCGTCTTCACATAGCGGGCATAAGCGATGCCGGATTGCGTCCCGGTGCCCTTGTGGGGCCCACGGTAGCCGCAGGGCATGATGACCGTCTGCACCCAGTCCGGGGCCCCCTTCCCGCCGGGCCCGTCATGCTTGTATGGGCTGATGTCCACCAGCGCTTGGGTGTTGCCGTGGTAGGCCCCGTCCACGGTGATGATGTCGCGCTGTCCCGTGTAGGTGCGCGCCAGGCGAAGGGCCAGCTCGTTGGCCTCGCTTCCGCTGCACACGAAAAAGCACACGCTCAACGGTTCCGGGAAAGTGACCAGCAGGCGGCGGGCGTAGTCCACGATATTATCGTGAAGGTAGCGTGTGTTGGTGTTGAGAACAGCCATCTGGCGCCCACCGGCCGCCACCACGGCCGGATGGCAGTGGCCCACGTGGCAGACGTTGTTGACCCCGTCCATGTACGGCTGCCCGTTTTCGGTGTAGAGGAAGCCGCCCATGCCCCGGACGATCTTCAGCGGGGTGTCGTAGGAGACGCTGAGGCTTTTGCCCAGGTGTCGTTGGCGAATGGCCATGATCTCGTCCGCCCGGCGGACTTCCGCGATCGGCGGGGCGGTGACGAGCCCCAGGACCACTCCCGGATCCGGGCACAGGGAGGTCCACACCCGTCGCTGACTGGGTCGGGCCACGCCGGGAAAGCTGCCTTCTTCTCCCAGAAGATCGGTGATCAGTTGAAGGTGCAGGTGGGGCGCCCAGCCGCCGTTTTCCGCTGAGGTGCCGATGGTGCCGATCGGCTGTCCGGCGCTGACGGGCATACCCGGTTCCAGGCCATCCAGCGATGTGGCCGCCAGGTGTCCATATAGTGAGTAAAACGGAATACCGCTGTCCGTCGCATGGGACAAGATGATCGTGGGGCCGTAATCCTGGTGGGCGGCGTTATCCTGAACGCTGTGAACCCGGCCGGCCATAAAGGCAAAAACCGGCTCATCCGGCCGGGCGAACAGATCCAGCCCCAGGTGAATGGTTCGGTATTCGGGGGCGGTGTCCGTCGCCACCTTGAACGTATCGACCGTGTAGATCACCCGGGCTTCGTTGTAGCGGCCGATGCCCAGGCGGCTGCCGGCACCTTCCATCTCCCGGAAGATGATGCGCGTCATCGCCGCCGCATCGTCCTTTTCCGGCCCGGCACCCAGCAGCGGTGTGCTCACACTCAGGTCGATGATCGGCGGATCGCCGACCAGCAGCGATGGATCCACCACTGGGGCAAACGACGCCTGGTTTTCCTTCAGCCAGGCGACAATATGTCGGGATCGGGGTGCGGGGTCGAAACCGCAGGCATCCCTGAAAATCGCCTCGGCAAAAGCCGGATTGATCGGCTGCAGCCGGTGGAGCAGTTCCCAGGCGGACTGCTGGGAGACCAGCAGATAGGTATTCTGGGGTGCCAGGCGGATCTGGTGGGCGCTGTGGCAGACGCTGGTGCACAGGCGCATGCAGATCAAATCAAAGAACACCGCCAGTTCGGATTCCGTGAGCGCAAGGGCGCGGTGATAGCCGGCGACCACCTGGACGGCGGCGGCCAGGGGATCTGTCTTGCCCATGAGGGCATAGGCGCAGGCAATGGCCAGTTCGTTGACCGTGTGTGAATGAACCATGTCTCCGAAATCGATGAGCCCGGTGACCCGGTTGCCCCAGCGGCCATTGGACGATGCCAGCACATTGTAGTCGTTGCCGTCGCTGTGGATCACGCTGGAACGCAGGCCCGCCAGCTTCGGAGCGGTGTCTGCACGATAGCGATCCAATCGGTGCCGAACCAGACTCCGCTTTTCAGCGTCATCGATCTCATCCAGCAGCGACGCCACCACCTCGCTGCAGCGGGCCAGATCCCAGTGAAACACCCGACGGGTGGCCGGATGGTCGAAGTCCATGAACACCCGGTCGATGCGTCCCAGAAAAGAACCGAGACTGAAAAGCAGGTGCTTGTCGTGGGGATTGACCGTAGCCAGGGGCTTGCCCGGCAGGTAGGTGAGCAGGCGCACGTAGTGACTGATCCCATCCTGCCCGGGGATCGAGGTGATTTCCTCACCGCCGGGAGCGCTGCCGACCCGCGGACAGGGATCGAAATCATCGAACAGAACGGCGCCTTTTTCGGCCACATGGGTCATGGCCAGGTTCTGCAGTTCCAGCACCTCGCGGGACTCCGCGGCATTGGCGATTTTGAGTACAAACTGGCCGCCCTTTTCGTCTTTCAAGCGGAAGTTCTGATCCCGTTCGCTGGGCAACCGTACGGCCGAAGCGGTAATGTTGAAAAGTTCCCTGGCCATCGCCACCGCCTGATCTTCATTGAACCGGGGGGCATGTCTCACCAGATTGGACATGGGTTTTTCTCTTTCTGCATCTTACCGGAATATGAATCCGTTTTTCAGTGGGTCCGCAGGATCCATGAGAAATTCGTTGCGGCCGGTGATCCAGGCATTGCCCGTCACTTCCGGGATAACGGCGTCGTAGGGACCGAATGTGGTGGTTTCTACCACCTGGCCGGTAAAGCGGCTTCCCAGGATGCTCTCGATGACGATGGGATCGTTCATGCCGATTTCCCTGCGGGCGTAGTGCAGTGCCAGTCGGGCGCTCACGCCGGTGCCGGTGGGGGAGCGATCCACCTCCCCCTCGGCGAAGATGCACACGTTGCTGGAGTGGGCCCCCTGGCTATGGGGAGGGCCGATGATGATCGTGCCGTAGAGAAAGCTCAGGTCGGCTTCGAACGGATGGGTGATCGGACCGGCGGCCATTACCGCCTGCTTGACCGCCATACCCTTGTCGATGAGTGCATTGAAGTCCCTGGGTGTGGTGGTCACACTTAGGTCCTCGGCCTTGACGAAGGCATAGAAGGCGCCGCCGTAGGCAATGTCATAATGCACACGCCCCAGACCTGGGACATCGACCGTCTGGTCCAGAAGCAATGCAAAAGAAGGCACATTGTGGAAGTAAACACGCTCGACCCGTCCGTTTTCAATGCAGGCGTGGGCGGTCACCAGGCCGGCCGGGGCGTCGATGCGCACGGTGGTCACCGGTTCAACGGCCTCGATCATGCCCGTTTCGACGGCCACGGTGGTGACCGCGATAATGCCGTGGCCGCACATGGAGCTGTATCCCGCATTGTGCAAAAACAGGACGCCGAAGTCCGCCCCGGGCGAAACCGGCGGCGTGACAATGCAGCCGTACATATCGGCGTGCCCCCGTGGCTCCCACATCAGGGCCGTACGCAGGTGGTCCAGGTGGTCGGTCATAAAGCGCCGGCGCGCCAGAATGGTATCGCCTGCCAAACCGGGCAGGCCGCCGGTGATGATGCGGAAGGGCTCGCCGCCGGTGTGGGCGTCGATGGTGGTGACCCGCTGCCAGTTGTCCGGCGGCGTCCAGTTTCTCATCTTTTCGAGCATGGATAAGTTCATGGTCCCTATTCTCTATTCTCTGGTCTCTGGTCTCTGGTCTCGGGTCTCGGGTCTCGGGTCTCGGGT
>JAGTUY010000350.1 GCA_018224455.1 Desulfosarcina sp. | reverse complement strand
GGCTTCGGCCACATCCAGCAGCTTACCGGAGAGCCCGGTGCGTACCAGAATGTCTCCAGTAAGAATAAACAAAGGCACCGCAATCAAGGCGAAGGAATCGATTCCATCGAACAGCGCCTCGCCCAAAAGCGTCGGCGGAAGGACACCCGTGAACAACAGCATGGCGAACGAACCAATGCCTATGACCACCCAAATTCGGGCGGCCAGTAAAATCAGGACGATCATCATCGCCAGCGGCACAAAGAAGCCCCACCCGAGAGTGATCTCTTGCTGCTGCATCAAGTATTGTTGAAGCATGTGGTTACTCCTAATCGAAAAGTTTCTTGCCTTCGAATATCGGTCGACCGGCCTTGAGGTCGGAAACATCTCGGATGATGGACTGAATCAGCCGCACGAGCATCATGGCGAACCCGATCGGCACGGCAGCCAGAAACCAGGCCAGACTGATGCGCAGGCCATGGGTCACCGACCCGAATTTAATGGATACCAGAACACTCTCAAGGGACCACCAGAAGGCCATAACAGCCAGCACGATGGTGATCAGATCGCCCAGGATCATGATCACCGCCCGTGTGCGGTTGCCGACGAATGGCAGGATGACGTCAATGCGGATGTGGGCACGCGCCTTGATGCCGGCCGATGCGCCGATCCATGACACGTAAATAAAGGCGTAGCGCGCGACCTCTTCGGCCCAGATTGAAGAGTAACTGAGTGCAAATCGGCGGAACACTTCCATAAAGATGGTGATCACGATCAGGGCGTAAAGCGGCAACAGCAGCCATCGCTCGCCGTTTTCATCAATTTGGTGGAGGATATTTCGAATCGTCATGCGTCCCAATCCTATTTCCCTGCTAATTTCGATTAATGAACCGGCGGCGCCTTTTTCGGGACCGGCGCCGCCGTGTGTCAAGACTTACGCCTTGACGTCGTGCACGTAGTATCGGCCCATCGTATTGGCCGCTTGGAGGAACTTGTCAAAGGTTGCCAACGATCCGGCCAGTTCTAACTTGAAGCTGTCCCATTCAGGACGCTGGGCGCCGGCTTTCTCCACCCACTGCTTCCTTTCATCCGCCGTGGGCACGTAAAATTTCACCCCGGCTGCGGCCAGTTCAGCCATGGAATAGGCCCGGGCAGCCGGCACTTTGGCCAGATTCTGCTGCATGGTGATTTCGCTGGCGAAATCGATTCCCTCCTGGATTTTCTTGGGCAACGATTCAAACCACTCGAGATTACAAGAATAAACCTGACTGTCGGGCACGGCGCCGTTGAAGGTCACCCAGTCCAGTATATCCTTGAAACCGAACACATGCAGCGCTTCTACGGAAGGATCCAAAGCATCCGCCACCCCCTGCTTGATGGCAGAAGATGTTTCGCCCCAGGCCACGGGGGTGGGGTTGGCGCCCAACAACTGGTAGAACTGCGCCAGGATTTTGGATCCGGGCACGCGAAACTTGATCCCCTTCATCTGATCCGGCGTTTTGATCGGGCCGGCCACGCCCTTGCGGGTCGCGACCACCCGCGGATCGATGACGACATACCAAAGGACCTTGAAGCCTGAGGCGGCCACCTTGGTATGAACTTCATTGCGCCAGATATCGGAATTGACCAGGTTGACGAATTTTTGATTGGTACCCACCCAATAGGGAATGTTGATTAAATCGGTCACCGGCGCAAAAGGGGCGAAATTGGAAATCGAATGCTGGGCGGCCTGTATCGTGCCGCCTTGAACTTTTTGGACCAGCGCGGAGCCGGCGCCCAGTTGGCCGCCCGGCGCCAGTTTGACATAAACCTCTCCGTTGGTGCAGTTTTGGATATTTTCCTTCATGTCCAACTGCATGATGGGATAGCTGCGGTCGGCCGTGAGCACATACGCCGTAGCGATATTCATCGTGTGTTTGGCGGTCTTTTGGCGTGTTGCCTCTTCCTGGGCGACCTGAGCGCTGGCCTCTTTGGAACCCAATAGGCCACTGAAAAGCGCCACCGTTGCAGCCGTAAATCCAAACTTGGTCGTCAATTCCATGAAGCGACGCCGCTCTACCATTTTCAGGCCGGACTCGTTCTGTTGGTCTTGGGTCATTTTTCGTCTCCTTTGATTTCATTTGAAGATTTACTTTCAGCAGCTTCTCTCTTCAAAGCCGCTACGATCAAAGCCACGCAAGCCACTGACAGCAGGAGGAACTCGGCCACATTCCCTAAATGCGGTAGATTCAGACCATATGAGATCTTCACTTTACCAAAAATCACGTTGATAAAGTATATGACGAAAAGAAAGTAAAAGCTAAACAGGGCAACTTTTCCCCCTTTGCCGTTGGTCTTGTTGTCTTGTTCTGCCGTCATGGCATCTCACCTCCGGGTTAATCATATTGATTTAGGCGCTCTCGTAAAGCTTGGTCAGGACGTACTCTTCATGTCCGAGAACTTCCTGGGCAGTCAGACGACCTTCGCAGGTACGGATCAGCATATTGATCAGGTTGTCCCCGGATTCTTCCAGGGTCATTTCACCCCGAAGTATGGCAGAACAATCGTAGTCGATGTGTTCGGACATATCACCAGCGGTGCGCGGATTGGCGGTCAGTTTGATTACCGGCTCGATGGGATTGCCGATGATGTTGCCCTGCCCGGTGGGAAAGAAATGGGCCACAAAGCCGGCGGCCGCCCAAAGCGTAACGGCTTCGGCCGCGGCACTCGAAGAGTCCATGTACCACAATCCAGGCCCGGTAGGGGCGACGGCCTTATCTAAAGCGCCGACATATTTACACTTTTTGCCGATTTTCTGAATATTGCCCATCGCTTTTTCTTCGATGGTGGTCAGCCCGCCGGCGATGTTGCCCTTGGTCGGTTGGCTGCCGGAAAGGTCATCGGTCTTGTTGCGGTCGATCATCGCAGCGTACCGATCAAACAGGGCCATGAACTGTGCGGCTGCCTCGGGTGTTGCCGCCCGTTCCTTGACGATCATCTCACCGCCGGTGATCTCACTGGTTTCACCGAAGCTGCAGGTAGCGCCCATCTCCACCAGTTTATCGAATGCATTGCCCACCGTGGGATTGGATGCCAGGCCGGAAGTCGTGTCCGACTCGCCGCATTTGGTGGATACCCAGATCTCACTCAAATCGCACGCTTCGCGTTTGCGTTCGCTGGCCCAGTGGACATACTCTTTGGCCTTCCAACTGGCCATCTCCACGGTCTTGATCTCACCATGCCGCTCGATGGCAAAACCGGTGACCGGTTTGCCGGTCTTGGCGATGCCTTCCACAATTCGGTTGGTCCATTCGGGTTCGATGCCGATGACGACCACCGCCGCCACATTGGGATTGGCGCCGGTGCCGATCAGGGTGCGGAAGAACAGTTCCAGGTCTTCGCCGAACTGAAGCCGGCCGTAGGCATGGGGGAGCGCCTTGCAGCCTTTGATATTGTAAGCCACTTTCTCACAGGCGGAATTGCTCAAATCATCCAGCGGCAGTATGACTACATGGTTGCGGATACCGACGCGCCCGTTTTCACGTCTATAGGCCATTACTTTGGGATTGCTCATGGTTACCACCTCCTCGTCTTCAGATTCTGGGTGTGGACGTGTCCGCCCTTTTTGACGTCTGCCACGACCTTCCCGATGTCGGCACCGTATTTGATCACCGAGCCGTCAACGTGATGGTCGATCATGGCGATTTTGTGTCCCAGGGGGATGTCGTGCAGCGTCTTTACTTCGAGCGTTTCCTGGGTGTCCATGAACAACCCCGCTGCCGTTTCACCCGCTTTGATGTCGACGGTGGCAACCCCGACACTGTCATCCTTTTCGTGAACTAGAAATTGAATCATTTACTTTCCTCCTTAAATTTAGCTAAAAATTAAAAGAATGCCGGTCAAATACTGACCGGGTCAGTGATCATCAATTGCAGAAAGGGCCGCAACAATTGTTGAACGTCACGATTAGAAAAAATAGGTGGTCGCTGCATGAGGAATGACCGCTACTTCCGGGGTCCCCTTAAAACCGTCCACCCATTCCTGCATAATGGTTGAAGGATCTGCAGCCCGCAAATGGCAATTTCTCATGATTCCACTATCCAGATCGTCAAGATCACTGGCTTTGTAATTGGCTATCATCCCGCCAAATAAATCGGCCTTGCGGGCCCCCATGCTATACCCAAAATCGTTAAAATCGTTCATGACCGCTTCCGGGCTAGCCAACGGGCAGACGTAGTCGAAATCCATTTTCTCACTCAAACCCTCCCGGAAAGCCACCAGGAGTAAAATTTTACCGCCTTCTTTCACCGCATGGGAAACCAGACTGAAGCTTTTCTGGGCCTGATACGCACTGATATCCTTGGGGTAACCCGCACAGGATGCCAAGATGATGTCAAATTTCTTCGCAAGTTCGAAGCCATAAACGACCGCGCAGGTTTTGGCCCCTTGCTCAAGGACAACGTCCGGCGCACCAGCGACGACACGAACCACCTGTTTCTCGGTATTCAGGACGACATTGATCGCAAAATCGATTCCAATCATTCGACCGGCTTCATCCAGGTCTTCGCGCATCGGGTTGCCCTCAAGAAGCCATCTACTGGTAGGCTTTTCTTGGATCAGGCGGTGGTTATGCCGTATGCTGTCAGCCGACCCACATCCGAGAACAGCTTCTTTTGAGCCGCCGGAAAAACCGAAATACTGGTGTGGTTGGATCAGCCCGATGACCATTTTAAATTCCGCTTCGCCAAAGGCGGCGTTGATTCTCACCGGCGTTTCACGACGGGTAACGCCATAATCTTTCAACCGTGCGTCGTGGGCGTCATGGGCGACAACATTGCAGCTGCGAACCATACCCGATGAAAGAATTTTTTCGATTGTTTCACGGTTCGGGGGTGGCTGTAGACCGTTGCCAATAATAATTGTCACTGCCGGCGGCGCCAACCGGGGCAGTGCATAAAACATTTGCTGAATGATAATCGGCAGAAGCACCTCCACCGGAACGAACTGAGTTTCATCCGGAATGACGATGGCGATACGCGATGGGTTTTTTCTCTTTACCTGGGCAATGAACCGGGCGTTCTGCAGGGCAAGATCCATCATGTCTGAAATCGATCCCCGGACAGGCATCGCCTCCGGTTGCAGGATCGTTACGTTGGCTTTTTCGGGTATTTTGATGAGCTTTAGACCTTTATGATATTTCAAAAGGTATTCCATGCAGAACCCCGTTTTGATAGTAGCCGATCAAACAGCATGGAAGGTGCCAACTGTATTAAAATCGTATTATATTGAAATTTTGATTAAATAATCAGTCATACAAAAAAGATTCTATCTTTTGGGGCCCGATATTGGGCACAGTGCCCAAAATTGGGCTTTACGAACCTGCGCTTAACCTTTAAGATGTGGATCATGGCTGTTTCCTACAGAGCAGCCGATTCGTATTCCAACACCCTTCCTACAAAATTGTGAGCCTTATGGAATGGAGTCTT
>JAGTUY010000349.1 GCA_018224455.1 Desulfosarcina sp. | reverse complement strand
TCGATATCAATCGAAGGCGCTGCCCGGTTTGATACCCAACGGTTTGAGAATTTTCGCCAGCGGACAGAATCCTGTAAAACTGGACTGCAGCAGGTTGGCACCGACAAAAGCGGTGAACCAGAGCCAAAAAAAAACCAATGGCATGTTAGTTGCTTTTTTAGTATGTTCTTGCGCATCCGCAGATCTAATTGCGAACCGGCCTTGCGCAGGCCAAAGATATTGGCCGTTTATTAAATTCCGTTGCATCGATTACCATTTTCCGTATCAAGGGGGTAGCATGAATTTCAATTCCTTCGAAGAGATCCTCGATTTTGCCATTGAAAGGGAAATACAGGCGGTCGGTTTTTACCAAAAACTGGTCGACAGGGAAACCTTTCCGGCATCCAAACAGACCCTTGCCGAATTCGTTGAAGAGGAGAGAAAGCACCAGGTTCTTTTAGAGGAGTTCAAAAAGGGCAATCGGTCCGTGGTGGAGTACGATTACGTGTGGATTCCGGATATCAAACGCAGTGACTACATCGTTGACATGCAATACGAACCGGGCATGGATTTTGCCGAAATACTCCGCCTGGCCATGAAGCGTGAGGAAAAGGCCCTGCGGCTTTACAACGCACTGGCCTCCAAAACCGACGATGCGGACTGCATCAAACTCTTCAAGATGCTGGCCCAGGAAGAGGCCAAGCATAAACAGACGTTTGAAACCCTATACGACGATCACATGGCCCAGTTGGGAGATTGATGATTAACACGCGCCGCTGTGGATTGCCGACCTGTGGCTTCAGTCACTTGCCGATGGGTGCTTGCCGGACGGTTCGCCCGCTTTTGGAAAAAGAGAGATGATTGACTATATTTCCCAGTTCAACCCCATTACCCAGGCCCTGCTGCCCACCCTGTTTACCTGGGGTGTGACGTCCTGGGTGCCGCTATCGTCGTGTTCACCAAACGGGTCAGCCCGCTGCTGATGGACACCTCCCTGGGGTTTGCCGGCGGTGTGATGATTGCCGCCAGCTACTGGTCCCTGCTGGCCCCGGCCATCGAGATGGCGGAGGAGGCCGGCATGATCCCATGGCTGCCGGCAGCCATGGGCTTTTTAGGCGGGGCCCTGTTCATGCGCCTGGTAGACATGCTGCTGCCTCACCTGCATCTGGGGCTTCCCGTCAGCGAAGCCGAGGGTCCCAAGACCTCCTGGCAGCGTTCGACGCTGCTGGTGACGGCCATCACGCTGCACAACACCCCGGAGGGGCTGGCGGTCGGCGTTGCTTTTGGTGCCGCGGCGTCCGGAATGGGATCGGCAACCGTGGGGGCCGCCGTGGCCCTGGCCATCGGCATCGGCCTGCAGAATTTTCCCGAAGGCATGGCGGTTTCGCTTCCACTGAGACGAGAAGGCATGTCCCGAGGCAAAGCCCTTTGGTATGGCCAGTTGTCCGGCATGGTGGAACCGGTGGCCGGCGTTTTGGGGGCGGCGGCGGTCATGTTTTTCTACCCGATCCTTCCCTATGCCCTGGCCTTTGCCGCCGGGGCCATGATTTTCGTGGTGATCGAAGAGGTGATTCCCGAATCCCAGCGGGGCAACAATGGAGACATCGCCAGTATTGGCACCGTGCTGGGCTTTACCACCATGATGATCCTGGATGTGGCCTTGGGTTAGCCCGCGGGGACGCTTGTTTTAAATTTCTTGACATGACAATAAAATAGTATCATTTTCGGCACTCAACGTTTTTCGGGAGTGACTATGCTGCCTCAAATAAAAAATATCCTCTACGCCACCGATCTTTCAGACAATGCACGCTACGCTTACAATTATGCGGCCAGCTTAGGTCAGCAGTACAGTGCGCGCATCACCATTCTCCACGTCATTGAGAAACTCACCGCGGAAACCTTTTTGCAGATTCATGGATATGTGGGTGAAGAGAAATGGAAAAAGCTCCAGGAGGAAAAGCGGTCCGACTTTATTTCCACCATCAAGGGCCGGCTGAGCAACTTTTGTGATGAAATCAGCAGCGAGGTGGATGCCTGCACCTTCCAGGTGGACAAGATCATCGTCAAGGAGGGCATCGCCGCCGACGAGATTCTTCATCAGGCCGATCTCAACGACGCGGACCTCATCGTCATGGGTACCCGGGGCTTCGGCATGTTCAAGGAAGCACTCATGGGCGGAACGGCCCGGCGGGTCGTGAGAAGAAGCACCATCCCGGTGATGGTGGTCAGGCTGCCGGAATAAACCCCATCGATCCCACCACGATCTGGTCAGCTGTGCCCGCACGGAGATAACTTTTCATTGATACACTGACCGGCGCAGTCAGGCAGATTTGTATGCCAAGTCCGACCGGTTCTGCATTAACAGCGCCATATAGTCTGCCTCCAGGCGGATCATCGGCGGGTCATTTTTGCGCATCCATTCGCTGAGCCAGGCAAAGCGGATGGCCAGCATCAGGTCCGGCAGGGCGTCCCAGCTCTCGTCGGAAAAGATGTTCGATCGTCTCAGCTGGCTGACCAGACGGTGCACGAAGGGTCCGTCCAGGCTCTGCGGATCTTCCATGCCCAGGCATCCCAGCAGGTTGGCCAGATCGTAAATCTCAGGCTTGATACCGCAGAACTCCCAGTCGATGACTGCACGAATGGACCGGTTCCCCCATATGATGTTCATGGGATGCACGTCTCCGTGGCAAAAACCAGTCGGAAGCCCCTCGGCAACCGGGAACA
This sequence comes from Desulfosarcina sp., assembly GCA_018224455.1. Classification (GTDB taxonomy): domain Bacteria; phylum Desulfobacterota; class Desulfobacteria; order Desulfobacterales; family Desulfosarcinaceae; genus Desulfosarcina. The sequence continues at coordinate 4,972 of JAGTUY010000349.1, read as the reverse complement.
GGCGATCATTCAAGTGCGACATGAACGGGCGATAGCGGTCGGCAATTTCCGGTTCCCTGGTGGACAGCGTTGTGAATAGGTCCAGGGTGTAGGCGGCGATGGAAAACGACGCTGGCTCCAGGGCCATTGGGGCTTGCCTGCTGGTGACGATAAACTGGATCAGAAAATCCGCTACCGCATCACCCCGCCAGCCGTCCATGGCGTAAGCGGGCCGGTCCAGAACGACGCCGCCGACGTAGGGGCACAACTGCCACAAACCGTGGTTGATCAAGTGGATGAATTCGCCGCCGGCATCCGGCAGGTAAGCGACAACCTGCTGCACCCCCCGGTCAGACAGCTGTTGGAGAATGGCGGCTATCCGACGCTTGCCGCCGTACAATTTCGAGGGAATCCGCTCCAATACAAACAGCCGCCCGTCGCTGGTCTCCACCACGCTCCGCCATGCGGTGCGTTCCGGGCTGCCGGCGAGGGAAAGTTCCCCGCGCAAGCGGAAGAAGGGCATTTCCCATTTGCGGGATATCGCCGCCAGCAGGTCTGGCTCGTTGAACTGGTTTTGCACGAGGTTTGATCTGTCCGACCGGCTTCTGTCGAGAATTAATCAGGAGGTGTTTGACAGGTTTCCGGATTTCTCCGGCTTTCAGGTCTTCGGCCTCCACCCTCACCCCTACTTTCATTAATTATTTTTTCCAGTAGGGATCGATGATATCTTCGAACACGGCCAAGGCCGCCTCGGAACCGTAGCCCGCGGCCGTGACGATCTGCTTGAAGCCCCCGGTCACGTCTCCGGCAGCGTAGATGCCCGGGATATTCGTACGGAAGCGCTCATGCTTGATGAAACCGTCTTGGGTAAGTTCCAGGCCCACCTTTTTGGCCAGATCCACGGCCGGATCGTAGCCGATGGCCATGAATACCCCGTCGGCAGATTGGGATCCCGTCTGTCCGGTGGCGTTGTTGAACAAGACCACTTCCGAAACCCGATTCTCGCCGCGGATCTCCTTGACCTCGGTGTTGAACAGGATCGGGATCTGGTTGTCGATCAACTGCTTGACCAGAACCTCCTGGGCCTTGAGGCGATCTCGTCGGTGGACCAGGGTTACATCCACCCCCACGTTTTTGAGGTAAAGGGCCTCGGTGGCCGCGCTGTTGCCGCCGCCGACCAAGAAGACCCGTTTGCCCTTGAACAATTGCCCGTCACAGGTGGCGCAGTAGCTGACGCCACGTCCGGAGAAGCGGTTCTCTCCCGGAACGCCCAGATGCCGGTGGGAGGCGCCGGTGGAGAAGAGCACGGCCTGGGTCTTGAACTTTCTGCGGGAGGTCTGGACCATGTGCGGTTCGCCGGGGATGATGTCCACCACTTCTTCTCCGGGAAAGATCTGCACGTATTCCAGGGCATGGGTGACCATGATGTCCACCAGGGTCTTACCGCCCACCTCCTTCATGCCGGGGTAGTTTTCCACCACCGGGGTCAGGGCCACCTGTCCGCCCAGGACGCCTTTTTCCACCACCACGGATTTCAGGCCGCTGCGGGCCGCATAGATACCGGCGGTGAGGCCGGCCGGACCGCCGCCGATGATCACCAGCTGGCATTCCACCTCTTCCGCATCGCTTTCGGGGATGAAGATGGTCTGCTGCGCCATCTTGTCCAGGGAGGTCATAAACAGCTCTTCGGTCTGGGCGCCCATGGCGATAAGGATATCGTCGGCAAAGGTCTGGGGCACCGAGTGAGCGCTGTACTGATCGGCCAGGTCGGCGTTGGCCTGAATGTCGATGATTTCCAGGGCAACCATCTCCGGCCGCGCCACGGCAGCCTTGAGGGCATTCAATGCCTGCTGGGGGCAGTAGGGGCACGATGCGCTAACGAAGACTTTGACCTGGCGGGGCTGATCGATCTTTTTCAACACGGCCATGGCCCCTTCGTTCAGGTCGCTTTTGCCGGTGCCGATGCGCAGCAGCACTTCCAGGAAGATGCGGCCCTCCTCACCCAATGGGGCGCCCAGCCAGCGAACGTTATAGCGTTCCGGGTCGAAGACCAGGGTGGGCGAGTGGTCGATGCCCATCTGTCTGGCCTTGTCATGGGTCAGGTCAAATTCCCGTAGAACGATCTTGTCGGTCATTTGTCTGAAAAAACGCAGGGCCTGCCGGGCGGCATCATTGAAGACGTCGTTTTTGCCCACCCGGGTGAACAGGAAAATGGGTATTTCATGCTTAAGGCCGCTAAGAATGCGGGTCAGCTCCAACTGGACTTGCTGCATCTGTGCTTCGTCAATACCGTGCGCCTGATTCATTGCTTGGTTCTCCTTATCAGTCTCTAAATACCAGCTTGCCGCCGTACCATCCGGCGATGCTGGCTGCACCCAGCATAATAAGGTTGATCAGGAAAAAGGCAACCCGGGAGGGTTGAGGGGTGGTGACCACCGCCGGATTGACCAGCAGCCAGATGAAAAGAAACCAGGCGGTGGCCGTGACGATGATGCCGCAGGCGATCTTTACGATAAATACGTCGGTGATGGCGCCGTTGAAACGGTTTTGCCAGTCTACCCATCCGAGAAACAGAACCAGCGGCATGGACAGGGCTACCGCACCCAGGTTGTAGGTGGCAGCGGTGGTCATCCCCTTGATGCTGAACAGGGCAGAAAGAATAATGAAAAGGATAGTCACCGGCAGCAGGCCATTGGGAATATGGACCGAAATGGGATGCCCGTGGTATTTGGTCATCATTTCGAACAGCCGGCGGCGGCGTGAATCCGCAAATGGCGAAACCGGCTCGGGTGCTGTTTTTTTGGCTGCTGCCACCGGTGCGGATATTTCCGGTAGATCGCCCTTCGGTTGGGTTTCGGGGGCTGCGGGTGGCGCCGGCTTCGGCGCAGGGGCCTCCGGTTCGGTGACGTCGATGAACTGGCTTTTGGGCGCTCCGCAGACCGGGCATTTCTCAGGGGGTTCTTCGCCGGTGTGAATGTAGCCGCAGACCAAGCATTTCCATTTTTTCATCTTCTTTGTCGAGCCTCATTCTTGGGTTGATTCAGCAGGGGGAAATTATCGCTCATCCATGGGAACGAACGCGCATTCGTCGGGTCCGCAGTAGTCGCCGACATAGTCGGACTCCGGCCGGTACAAGGTCGGTTTTGCCGCGGCACCGCCGAACTGCTCTTCGATCACATGCGCCGACCACCCGGCGATGCGGGAGATGGCGAAGATGGGAGAGAACAGATCCACGGCGATGCCCATATAGTAGTAAAGGGAGGCGCTGTAGAAATCGACATTGACGAAAATGTCCCTGCCTTTTTTCTTTTTGAAGGCAGCTTTACCCTTGACTTCCAGGGCCTTGGACAGATCGTACCAGCGGGTGTCTCCAGCCCGTTTTCCAAGGGACAGGCACATGGGTTCGAGGATTCGCGCCCGGGGGTCGTCGACTTGGTAGACGGCATGGCCCAGTCCCATGATCACACCACCGGTGTCGAGGATGTGGGTGACGTAATCGTCGACCTTGTCCACCTCGCCGATCTCCAGCAGCATCTGCATCACCCGTGTGTTGGCGCCGCCGTGAAGGGGGCCGGAGAGCGAGCCGACGGCGGCGGCCACCGCCGCGTAAAGATGGGCTTTGGTCGAGGCCACTTCCCGAGCGGCAAAGGTGGAGGCATTGAAGGAGTGTTCGGCGTGGAGCACCAGTCCGGTGTCCATGAAGCCGGCCAATTCGTCATCGGGCACCTCGCCGTTGAGCATGTAAAGGAAGTTGGCGGCCTGGTTCAGGCGGGGGTCAGGGGCGACGGGGTCCTTGCCGTTGCGAATCCGGTCCCAGGCGGCCACGATGGTGGCGAACCGGGCAATCAGGCGAACGGCCATGCGGGTGGTGCTGTCGATGTCTGTCTTGCGGACGTCCGGGTCATAGTTCGCCATCATGGGGACGGTGGCCTGGAGCACATCCATGGGCAGCGAATCTTTGGGCATGGCTTTCATGGCGCTGAGAATTTCCTCGGGAACCGCACGCTGTTCGGCGATCTGCCGCTTGAAGTCCACCAATGCCTCCTTGTCAGGCAGCCGTTCGAACAGCAGCAGGTAGACCACTTCCTCGAATGAGATTTGACCGGCCAGATCCTTGACCCGGTATCCCCGGTAGACCAGTTTGCCTTCGGCACCCTTGACATCGCTGATCTTCGTACTGGCGATGGTTACGCCCCTCAATCCTGTGTTGATAACTGGTTTACACGCTTCCATGGGCCCTCTCTTTTATGTCTGGGGTGAAAGGTCAATCGTTACGGCGTTGCGGGCCGGATGTTCTATATAATACAACTATTTGGAATTAATAGGATATATTGCGTTACGGATCCGGCCTAACTGGCCGCTTGCTGCTGATTGTGTTGCCTGGAGCACTGGGGGCACAGTCCGGTGAATTCCAGATTGTGGCCGATGATCTCAAATACGGTGGTGCCGTAGAGATCATCTTCCAGTTCGTTGAGCGGTGCGATGGGTGCATCGTCAACGCGGCCACAGCATACGCAGCGGATATGGTAATGTTTTTTGGGAATGCCGTCGAACCGTTTCGTGGCGCCGGAGAGCTCCAGACGTTGGATTTCTCCCAATTCACAAAGCACATCGAGGTTTCGATACACGGTGCCCAAACTGGTCCGGGGCAGCCGTTTTCGGACCCGCTCGTAAATTTCATCGGCGGCTGGATGGTTGTTGATTCTGCGGATCTCTTCCAGGATGACCCGCCGCTGTCGGGTCATCCTCGTTTTTTTATTGATTTCCACGGTCATGATCTCCGGAAAAAGGTCAGATCTTTTCCTAAGATGAAATCGAATATATGTCAAGGGGAGCCGTCCCCGATAAAGTAGAACACCGTTAACCGCCGGTCGTCCCGATTCAGCGCCGGGAATGATTCACAGCTTGCGGATCCAATTAATACGTGCCAAAGTAAATATTTTTTTATTCGGCACCCTGTGTGCCACCACCAAGGTTAACCAATGAATGTCAT
>JAGTUY010000348.1 GCA_018224455.1 Desulfosarcina sp. | reverse complement strand
AGGCGTTTCAGGCCCTGGATGCGGCGGTTGCTGCTTATGATCACGGAAGGGGGTTGTGGCCCACCCTGTCCGTGGCCGAGCGCATCGAACATATGGAGCGCTTCGTTTTCCGGATGATCGAAGCCAGGGAAAGGGTCGTGCGCTGTCTGATGTGGGAGGTCGGCAAATCGCTCCAGGATTCGCTAAAGGAGTTCGACCGGACCATTGAATACATCAACGATTCCCTCGCCGCACTGAAAGACCTGGACCGCAATTCTTCCCGGTTCACCATCGAGGAGGGAATCATCGGCCAGATCCGGCGCGCCCCCCTGGGTGTGGTGCTCTGCATGGGACCGTTTAATTATCCGCTCAACGAGACCTTCACGACGCTGATACCCGCACTGCTCATGGGCAACACCGCGATCCTGAAGCCGCCCAAGCACGGTGCGCTGCTTTATGCACCGCTCCTGGCGGCCTTCCGCGATGTTTTTCCGCAAGGGGTGATTAACATCATCTATGGCGAGGGGCGCAAAATGATACCCCCTCTCATGGCATCCGGCAAGATCAACGTTCTGGGATTGATTGGCACGAGCAAGACGGCCAACGCACTGAAAAAACAGCATCCTCACCCCAATCGGTTGCGCTGTGTGCTGGGACTGGAGGCCAAGAATCCGGCCATTGTACTCGAAGGTGCCGATCTCGATCTGGCCGTCCGGGAATGCGTACTCGGCTGCCTTTCCTTCAACGGGCAGCGCTGCACGGCACTTAAGATCATTTTTGTGGAAGCCGGCATTGCGGACGCGTTTCTCGACCGATTTGCCGTGGCGGTTAACGCCCTTACCTTTGGAATGCCATGGCAGGAAGGAGTTTTCATAACCCCGGTCGCGGAAAAAGACAAAACGGATTACCTGCGAGAACTGGTGTCGGACGCAGTTGCCCAAGGTGCCCGGGTCGTGAATCCTTCCGGAGGAACGGTTTGCGGCAGCTTCTTTTTTCCTGCCGTCCTCTATCCGGCCAACGCTGAAATGAGAGTCTATCATGAAGAGCAGTTCGGGCCGGTGGTTCCCGTGCTGCCCTTCGACAACATAGACCAGCCCATCGCCTACATGATCAATTCCAGCTACGGCCAGCAAGTCAGCATTTTCGGCAGCGATCCGGACCGGATTGCACGATTGATCGACCCGCTGGTCAACCAGGTCTGCCGGGTCAACATCAACAGCCAGTGCCAGCGGGGACCGGACACGTTTCCCTTCACGGGACGTAAGGATTCCGCAGAAGGAACCCTTTCCGTTTCAGACGCCTTGCGTGTTTTTTCCATTCGAACCCTGGTTGCCGCCAAACAGACGGAGTTGAACAAACAGATCATCACCCGCATCGTGCGGGAACACAAAAGCAAATTTTTGGCGACCGACTTTATTCTTTAATTGGGCTGTTCATTCCTAAACGATTATTGGATGTCAACGCCTGTAAAGTATTGAAACAACAGGAGCGCTATTGTGGCCATCACCCTGCCAAAAACGAAGATCGTCTGTACTATCGGACCCGCCAGTGACACGCCTGAGGTCATTAGAGAATTGATTGCAGGCGGCATGCGTGTTGCCCGCTTGAATTTTTCTCATGGTACACACGTTGACCATGAGAAAAAAATCCATGCCATCAGGAAAATCGCCGAAGAACTGGGCAAACCGGTTGCGATATTACAGGATCTCGGAGGACCAAAAATCCGAGTGGGGGTTATCCCTGATCCAGGGATTCGACTGGAACCTGGCCGTCATATTATTCTTACCACGCAGTCCCTTGTGGGTTCGCAGCAGCGCATATCGGTTTCTTATCCGCTTTTAAACGAACAAGTAAAGGCCGGAGACCGGATAATGCTCGCGGATGGCTTTTTGGAACTTCGGGTTGCTGCGGTAAGCGGAGCCGAAATCCACTGTGAGATCATTACGGGTGGCGTGCTGACGTCTCACAAAGGGATCAATCTGCCTACCGGAAAAACCTATCCCCATGATCGATACCTGAAAATGGTGCCTGAAAAGGAGATTTCGGAAGCGGTAACCTATGCGGCCTGTGTTTTGGCAGACCATTTGGATGCGACCGCAATTTTAGCGCCCACACGGTCCGGCCGGACAGCCATACACATCTCCAAGTTCAGGCCCAAGCAACCGATTATTGCCTTTACGCCCAGCCAGACTACCCTAAGGCAACTCTCTCTTTTCCGTGGGATATACCCCCGCATGATTCCGAATCACCGGGACACGAATGACCTGATTGAAAAGGTATCCAAAAGGGCGGTTGAAACAGGCGATTTGATTGAAGGGGACCTGGCCGTCATCACTGCCGGCAACCCTGTTTGGGTGGCCGGCATGACGAATATGATTCGGGTGATGTCATTATAGGAGAGGGTGATACACTCGAAATCCTACTAAATGAATTTGCATCGAAGGCCATCAACAACATGGCGTAGCCACACAATGGAGATTAAGTAATCATGGCATTGGATCCTTTTTTTCGGGGCCGTCTCATTGCAATTGGTGGGAATGAAGACAAGGCGAATGAGTTGGTCGTACTTAAACGAGTTGTTCAAGAAGTCGGGAAAACTGAATTCAAGGTCGGTATAATCACCACCGCAAGCGAAGTGCCCGAACAGCGAGGCAAAGACTATCACCAGGTATTCAGTAACCTTGGCGCTTTAAAAATAGAAATATTAAACATTCAAGAAAGGGTTCAAGCCAACGACAGGACACTCGCCAAAAGCATCGAAGATGCAGATTTGATTTTTCTTACCGGCGGTGACCAATTGCGATT
>JAGTUY010000347.1 GCA_018224455.1 Desulfosarcina sp. | reverse complement strand
TCGAGCCAGCGGGCGATAGCATCCGCCCGCTTGCGGGTGCGCACATATACAATCCCCGCGTGCCCGTCATGTCGCTCCCGCAGTACGGCAAGCAACTGCTGTTTGTCGTTCTGCTTGATCCGGACACGGTAGAAGATGTTCGGACGGTCGAAACTGGCCACAAACCGGGCGGCATCGGCCAGGTGGAGTTTGTCCACAATCTCCCGGCGGGTAGCCGGATCGGCCGTGGCAGTCAGGGCGATTCGCGGCACCCCCGGGAAACGTTGGGTGACTTCGGCGATCTGCAGGTATTCGGGCCTGAAATCGTGTCCCCACTGGGAGACGCAATGCGCCTCGTCGATGGCGAACAGGGCCAGGTCCATGTTGGTCAGCAGACGCTGGAACCGACCGGTGAGCAGACGCTCCGGTGCCACATAGAGCAGGTCGCAATCCGCACGGGCGGCGATGGCCTCCACCTGTGCGGCATCCTCAGCGGAGAGGCTGGAATTGAGAAAATGCGCCCGGATCCCATATTGGCGTAAGTCTGTCACTTGGTCCTGCATCAAGGCGATCAGCGGAGAAATCACCACACCGACACCGGAACGGATGATGGCTGGAATCTGAAAGCAGAGGGACTTGCCGCTGCCGGTAGGCATGAGGGCGAAAACATCACGGCCGGCCAGCAGCGTGTCGACGATCGCTTTCTGATTTTCCCGAAAGGATGGGTAACCGAAGACCCGCTTGAGGATGGATTCGGGATTGGCGTCGTTTTTTTGGCATTTGGGACAGCTGATATTCATGCGTTCATCCAATTACGGGTTTAACGAACGATGGAAAAACCCAACCGGAAGGCGTCACTGCGCTCGTCATAGCGGATCAGGGTTTCGGCGTAACCGCTGAAATATTGGGCCTGCAGGTAGAAGTTCAGGCTTTTGCCCAGCAGTCGCGTCATGGAGTAGGTCAGGTCCAGCTGTACCGATGGCCCTTTTCTGGCCCACCACAGGTGCGAGTTCAAGGCGATCCCTTCCGGATCCATGATGCCCACTTCCAGATCGAAATACCCCCGATAGTCCGCCAGATCCTCGTTGTTTTGATCTTCGTTTTGCACATAGGAAAAAATTTTAGGGGCGATTTTCATATGGAAGGGACCGGCCAGGTGAACGCCCATGATGGGCTTGATATAAAGATAGTTGGTGCTGCGGGAGTCCACGCCGGCCCTGCCGTTGGATTCGTGCTGGAAGCCGCCCTGGATGCCGAAAGCGGAGATGCGCGCCAGGTTCAGATCGAGCTTTGGCAGCAGATAGAAGGCTTCCGGCATGTAGCTGGTGTCGTCAAATGGCTTGGAGTCGCCTTTCAGGTCCCAGATAGACCGCTGGGTATACCCGAGATGAAACCCGGTCACCCAGGGCGCTATTTCCGCCAGGTAGCCCTCGGGGTTGAAAAAGCGGTACTTGAAGCTGAACTGGAATTTGCTTTGGTCCAGCCCCGGATCCACACCCAGCAGAAAATACATGGGGTCATGAACGGACAGGTCGTCCAGAAAAGACTGGAGCATGGTGGGCCCCTCATCCAGGGGCACCTGCTGGTCGCCCCACGCTTCCGGCGGCGCTTTTTCCACCGAGATGATCAGCGGATTCGTGTCCAGTGCCTCCAGCACCATCCGGACCGAGTCCGTGGCGTAAACAGGAAGGGTAACGGTATATTGCCGCTTGCTAAAGCCCCGTCCGGGAATTTCGACATGGGATTCCCCTTCCCGGCCCACCAGATCGGCGTTGACGGAAACCGTTGACCGGTCGGTCTCAATTCGGCAGGTCAATGTAAGCGGCAGTTCACGGGTGATGGTGGCGGATGTATGGTTGTGCAGATACAGGTCCAGCATGACCGCCTCTCCGCCCTGAACCGATTTTCGGGGCGGGGCCAGCACCATCTCCAGATCGGCTGACCAGGCGATGGTGGTCATCAGCATCGTCAGCACGACTGCACATTGAACACGTCTTTTCATGGTTGTCTCCTCATGGGCATAGATAGCATCAACCGTTCAGGGAACATCAAGGCCGGTTTGGTTGCAACCATGCAGGGTCACCCCAGATTGCCTAGTGTGGAAAACGGACGATGGGCAACCCAAACATAGACGCATGGGTTGATGGTCTTCATAGCATGTTGGGGACCGTTTTTCACGCGTTTGTCTATCCTGGTGGCTGCGGGTTAACCGGATGGCCCAAGCGGATCCAATCCTTGCAATACACCACAGCCAGGATAGGACAAGCACAATCACCCTGGATATGGCGGGCACACCATAACGGTTGGTGTCGACGACGAATGCCAGGACGTTGCGCATATCTTGAGGACCACGGGTTGGGCTTGCGCATCACAGGCTTTCGTGCCAATATCGTTCGCGGCGCGCTGGAAACACGCCAACCCCAAGATGGCGGTATCGTGCTTCAGGTTTCCCTGAGTGGCCATGCGGCAGGCGCCTTTGACCCTTAACCGATTCCAAAAAATAAAGCGGCGCATCAAAGACAGCCCCTAAACTAAAATCGATTTCGCGTAAACCTGCCCATATAACGAAAAACTGGAAAAAAATGGATTATTTTCTCTGCGTGATTGGCATGG
>JAGTUY010000346.1 GCA_018224455.1 Desulfosarcina sp. | reverse complement strand
GGTCTTGAAATAGTCCGTATCCCTGGTCATCGGGTTCCTCCTACTGGTGTGGTTTGTTCGCATTACCCATGGGTCGCTTTAGATGCATTCCTGGATCGGGATGATTTTGGTTTGGCCGCCGGCTGGGTGTTTTTTTTATTGGGATTGGCCTTGTGCACGGTTTTTTTCAACCCGGCAGAAGACCGGGTCGCCGCCGTTTTTTTGGGCGGTGACTGCTTTTTTTGGGGAATTTGATCCCGTTCCTTGAGCCAACCGGCGATTTTGGGTGCAAAGGCCTCCTGAAACTTCGAGCTGACATAGATGCCGATGTGTCCGGTGTCCAGGCAGATGTCTTCGGTATCCGTGCTGCCCACCTGCTTGACCAACTGCTCACAGGCCTCGGGCGGCACCAGGTGATCGTATTTACCGTAGATATTGAGCAGCGGCATGGTCAGCTTCTTCAGATCAACCCGTTTGCCATCGACCTCGAGTTTGCTCTGGATCAGCTTGTTGCCCTGATAGCAGTCCTTGATGAATTGACGAAACACTTCACCCGGCAGGTCGGGGCTGTCAAAAATCCATTTTTCCATGCGCACGAAATTTTCGACGAACTGCTTGTTGTCCATGTTCTCCATGAAGCCGACGTACTTGTCGATCATCAAGCGGGCGGGGTTGAGCAGCAGAAAACCCAAGTTCATCATGTCGGCCGGCAGATTGCCGTAGGTGTCCACCACGCGGTCGACATCGAGATGTTCCATCCACACATGCAGCAGGCCTTTTTTGGTGTCAAAATTGGAGGGCGTCACCGTGGTAACCAGATTTTTAATTTTATCCGGGTGCAGGGCGGAATAGATCACGCTGAAAGTGCCCCCCATGCAGATACCCATCAGGTTGATTTTTTCAAGCGCGTGTTTTTCACGGATGAAATCGATGACATTATCCATATAGCCGTTGATGTGATCGTCAAAGCCCAGGAAACGGTCTTTGCGTGTGGGGTAGCCCCAGTCGACCATGTACAGATCGATGCCGGCCTCCAGAAAACGCTCGACCACGCTGCGTCCGGGCTGCAGGTCCAGCATGGTTTCGCGGTTGATCAACGCGTAGACGACCAGAAGCGGGGTTTGGTAGCGGATCTCGGTGCGGGGCAGGTAATGCTTCAGTTTGACCCGGTCTTCCTGGTAGACGACCTCATAGGCGGTTTGGGCGATCTCGGTATCCAGATCGTCCAACAATACTTCCGATGCCTTCTGGGCGCGGGACTGTGCCTTTTCGGCATCTTCGGCCAATTTCGACAGAATCAGATCCACAGGAATTTTGGTCTGCGACATGAACTACCCCCTTACTTTTGTGCTTTTTCAAGCCGTCGAAGGCGCTTTTTCAATTCAAAGAGTTCCCGGGCCAGGTCGTCCATTTCGGTCTTTTTGGCCACGGGCAGCGCACTGAGCATATCTTCGAGGGCCGCATTCCGGGCGGCCGAAAAATCAGCCAGGGCATTGACGGTGCGGGTCAGCGTCTCCACATATTCAGGCGTTTGAAAAAGGGTCATAAAATGCCCCTCCAGCACCTTGACCCACATGTTGTAATAGACCTTGGTGTCATCGCTCAGTTCGCCGCTTTCGGCCATTTCACCCAGTTTTTGCTGCATGACCTGCATGGATCGGCTGAAGGGCAGGCCCAACAAATTCAAAAATTCAGACAGGGTCGACTGGAACAGGTTGTATTTATCGGCCGCCTGGTTGCCCTTTTCCTGATAGGTGCGCATCAGCCCCAGTTGCGGGATCCGGAAGAACTGCTGAAATTCTTTTTGATAAATATCGGTCCACACGCGCGACAGGTTCTCATCGATGTCCTGGAATTGATACGCCTCCACCGATTGACCCATACGGCCCAGGCGCTGGAGCACGTTCTGCTGCAGTTCGACTAAACTGCCCATGGAGGTTTGGGCCAGCTTGAGCAACACCTCCGGCATGGCCCCGCTGCCTTTTAAAATCGCGGTCAGGGATTCCGGCGCGGCCATGGCACCGGCCATGGATTGCCAGTTCTTGAGGGCCGCGGCCATGGCTGCCTGGGTTTTGGGGCTGGCGCCGTGGTCCGCCTTTGCGCCGGCCTGCTGCTGCCCGGGCGAGGCACCCCATTGACCGGCCATGTTGCCCCACATGTCGCCCATGGATTTCATCCAGGTGTTGAGCATCGTCGCCATTCCTAAAGGGTCTTCGTTTTTCTGGTTCATGGAAAGCCTCTTCCCCATGATTGTCCGACGCATGCCGGCCAGCAGGCGCCTATCCCTATTGGCTGGCACCCGGTCGGCACTGCGTGATGGTTGCGATGTTTATTAAAACTTAAGGTTTGCCATTAAAGGCGCTGTGAATGCTTTTCATGAACGCCTGGAACTGATCACTTTGCTCTTTGAGGGCCCCTTGCATATGTTGCAGCAACTCGGTCGGCCCGAGTCCCTTCTGGGCCAGCAGACCCCGCAGTTGTTGAACGGTGTTTTGCTGCGCCTGAACCTGTTTCTCAAGGGCGGCGCATTTTTCAAGCACCTGCTGATGCTCCGCTTGGGGCACCCATCCCCATTGGGCGGCAAATTGGGCGAAGGTGTTTTGAAATTCGGCAACGGCTTTCTGCCAGGCTTGCTTGTCCTGAACGCCGTCCGGCGCGTCCAGGCCGTAACACTGCCGGAAGAGGGCAGCCAGATCATCTGCGCCGGCAAAGCCTTGTTTCATCCAGACCGACATATCTTCGATCTGCTTTTGCCCCTGGGCAACATGGGTCAGGAAGTTACCCCAGAATTCATAAAACTGGCTGTTCATTGCTTCACCTTACCTTCACGGGCATCGTCCCGATCCAAGGCTAAATGCCAATTGCGTTCACTTCCCCCCCCGGGGACTGGCCGGCTCAGTGGTCTTGGTACGGGATGCAGCGGTTTTTTTTGTTTTTTCCGGAGCCGCCTTGCCCTTTGGTTGGGGCTTCTTTTTTGCCGCCAGTGCGGCTTTGGTCGGTTTTTTGGCAGCGCCCGGCGCTTTGCGCGGTGTTGCTTTACGGGCGGCTGTATTCTTTTTAGCCGGTTTTGGTGCGGCACTCCCGGCCTCTGGTCGGGCGGGTGCTATCGACTGCGGCGGGGATGCGCTGGTCGCCTTGTGTTTGGCTTCGTCGAGGGCCGCATCCAGGTCCATGTGATAGCGCACCGGGCCGCGATAATTGCCGTCGCCAAAGCGCGTGTGCAGAGCGCAGGCGGACTGCGGAGAGGACCAGGAGGTGGCGATGGCCACATGCCCTTTGGGAAAGGGCGTCACCTCGGCGTCAAAATGGTCAAGGGGCGCCAGGGCAGTCTCCTTCTCCACCAGGTCGTCATGGGTGCCGTAACAGATCAACCAGGGTATATTTTTTTCTTTGAGTCGTTTCAGATTCAGCTTGCCGCCGAACAGGCGCACCGGCAAGGTGCCATCTGCGGTGATGGGTGTATTGTAGGAGGCAAAGCTGATGCGCGTGATTTCCAGGGGCAGATCGTTGCGTTCGTTCTGAAGCCAATAGTTCAGGGCGGCGGCGGTTTTGCTGATCTGTTGATCTCCTTTTTTTTGGCGGGCGAACATCATCAGGTCACGGTAAAAGGCCGCTGCGGGAATTTCCTGCTCGATGCTTTTTAGTTTATAGACCCATCCCATAAGCTTTCCGTCGGCCACCTGATTGCCGTTGGGCAGGGTTTTGGTGCCATAGTCCAGGTCATTGAACCGCTGGGGTAAGCGCGCAAGAAAGCGTGCCAAGCCTTTGCTGCGGGTGCCGTCCATGGGGGATACGCAGGTAATGAACGCGTCCACCAGATCGTCCAATTTTCCGCTGAGCAGATTGCACAGGGCATTGTAGCCGCCCTGGCAGTAACCGTTCAGCGTCACCTGTTTGCCATGGGCCTTTGAGATGGTCCGGCAAAAGCGCTGGGTGTCCAAGGCATCGTCCTCCCCGCTCATGGTCTGCAGGGCAGGCGTGGTGTCGATCGCTTTGAGGATGCGGATGTAGGTGGGAAAACCCTGATTGGAAAAACAGTGGGCGTAACTGCGCTGCTCACCCGGCAAAAAACTCAGGATATTGGCGCCCAACACATAGGGCGGCAATATCAAGACCGGTTTGGCGTCGCGCCTCGTTTTCACGGCTGGCAGGGACGGGGCCACCCGGTAGAGCAAAAATCGATCGGTTTCATCCGCCAGTACATGCTCGCCGCGCTCGAAATGAAAGCCATACTCGGGTGCGATGGCCTCGATGGCTTTCGGGTAGACATTGACCACCAGGTCCAGCAATTCAGCCTGCCGTGCGGTAAATTCTGCCAGTTTGGTGGGGTTGAATTCAAAGAAACTCTGCTGCAGGGCCTCGGCCAGACCGTCGGCCTCATTGCGGGTATAGGCTTCCAGCATCCGGGCGCTGCCGCTCAAGCTGCGCGCCATCAGTTCAATATTGTTCTCCAGCAGACCCAGGTAGGCCTCCAGGCTATCCGCCGGTGGGTTTTCCGACAAACGCAGCGCCTCCGCCCGCTGAAAATACTGGGTCGCCAGCAGATAGGGGGTATAAAAGCTGTCGGTATAGTTCAGCAATCCGCTCAGATAGGTTTGAGATGCGGAGAAGATGTTTTGCAACACAGAAATACCGCCGCAGAATCGGTCATCCTCGGCAGTGGCGTCAGTGGGGTGTTCTTTTACGCCTGGCATACGGTTCTCCTTGTAAACTGTTCCCATTGGGCGGCCGTTGGGGCCTCACATCAGCGGTGCGGCCCCATTGTGCCGATGATCGATCAGACCTTTTCAAAAAAAGTTTCAACCTCGGCGTAGCTGACATCCACAAGTTACGACACACCATCGTGGACTGCAACCATCAGCGAGGCCGAGGTACGAAAGCAGGGCTTGAAGGGCCTCGGCTTCGCTGTGGGAACCGCCCGTCCGCCGGTGCGCGCATGTTCGTCAGTGTTCATTATAAGCCGCCGGGCAGCCTTGTCAATAATAAAATGTTGCAATGCACAAATCAGGCGGCAACCCCAGCGTTGCTTCCCAATCTAATTATTATGGACGGACTCTGACACTGCGATCCAAAGCAATCATTCGTTGAAATGGTCATCATCCCGCCGGCATTTTTCACGGCGATCCATCC
>JAGTUY010000345.1 GCA_018224455.1 Desulfosarcina sp. | reverse complement strand
ACAGGCCGGCCCGATGGCGAAGAAGTACCACACCGGCACGATGATCTTCATCGCCTTGCGCCACTGCTTGCCGCTTTCGCTGGGCTCATCGACACTGTCCAGCCATCCCCGGATCTCCGCCTGGCGCTCGATGGTTTCCTTGGTGTCCTTAATGCCCAGCCCGCGGCAGAGATAGGCGACCGCCAGGCCGGTGAAGGTGCCCCAGAAGGCCGAGTGCATGGACAGCGGGTTCGGATAGATTTTGTAGGTCACATAAACGGCGATCATGCCGCTCAGGGTGCCCAGGACCGCCCCGATGGCCGGGAAGCGGAAGCCCCAGATGACGCCCACCAGGAGCACGTACATCACGAAGCCGAAGGCGGTGGCCAAGGCCCCCAGGATCACCAGGGCCGCGGTGGAGGTCAGCCCGACGGTCAGCGCCCCGATGGTCAGAGCGGTGGCCAGGATGCGGTTGACCCAGATCTGCTCGGCGTCGGAGGCCTCCTGCTTCTTGATCAGGCGCCAGTAGACGTCGCGCAGCAGAATCGAGCCGCCGGTGCCGATATACGGGGCCGCCGTGGAGTGAATCGCCGCGATGGCGCCCATGAAGACGACGCCGAGCATGAAGGGCGGCAAAAACTCTTTCATCAGTGTCGGAACGAGCGTGGCATTGTTGACATCCTGGAAGGCGGCATTTCCGGCCAGTTGGAGCACTTTGCCGCCCATGCCCTGGAAGGCGGTAAAAAAGAACAGGGCGAAGCCGACCACGAAGGTGGACATGAAGGCCTGCTGCCAGGCCAACGGTTTGGGGGACTTGATGCCGAAGGTCCACATGGTGAAGGCCGGCGAGCTCTGGATGCCCATCAGGGCGAACATGTAGGTCAGGATCATCACCGCCGTCCAGGCGGATTCACCCGGTGCCCCGCCCAAATAGTCCACGGTATTGATCACCCGGGGGACTTCCAGGAATTTTGCATCCAGTTGGGCCACGGATGCCGAGAAACCAGACCAGCCGCCGAACTCAGGTGCCGTGATGACGAAAAAGCCCAGGATGATGATACCGCCCACCAGCAGAATGAACTGGATCACGCCGACCCAGGTGCTGGCTTTCAGACCGCCGGTGCAGACGTAAAACCAGACGATGAAGGCCATGAAGATGGCGCCGAAGGTCACCGGCACACCGGCGATGACATTAAACAGGGCGGCGGAGGCCATCAGCTGCACCGCCGAGTAAAAGATGGAATACAGGACCGCTGTGGCCACCACCAGCCAGCGCAGGGCTTCACTGTTGAAGTAGTAGGCGTACATGTCGCCCGGGGTGACGAAGCCGTAACGTTTGCCCAGCAGCCAGGTACGCTTGGAAAAGAACGTTCCGGTGATGGGAATGGTCAGGACGTAGAACGAGGCGAACGCATAGGACAGACCGTCGCGCCAGATGAGGCCCGGATGGCCGATAAAGGTCCACCCTGAAAACGATGCCGCCGTTGCCGCCAGCAGAAAGGCGAAAAAGGGAATCGATCGTCCGGCGATGGAGTAGCCCGACGAGGTCTTTTCCGTAAAGTACCCTTTAAGCCCCCAGTAAAAGCAGTAGATAATGTAAAGACCCAGCATGATATAAACCCACGTGGTTCCACCCATAATTTTTTCCTCCTGTGCCTTTTCGTCAATGAAGTTGACCGGCCGCCAGTAAAGTTATTGATTCTTCTGATCACTCAAGGGCGCACCATCACCTCCTTTCATGGCTCCTTCGGGCTGGATCGACAATTGTTCCCGATCCAGCCCATTATGTTTTCAAATTATAATTTGACCATTTGTTTGATCTCTTCGACAATTTCGGGGTTGGCCAGGGTCATGACGTCCCCCACATCGCGGTTGTTGGACAGGGCACCCAGCACGCGGCGCATGATCTTGCCGGAACGGGTCTTGGGCATATCCTTGACGATCCAGACCTTGCGCGGTTTGGCAATTTTTCCGATCTGTTCACAGACCACATCGGATATCTTCTTGGCCATGGCGTCGCTGGCCTCGAACCCGGGTTTGAGGGCGATGTACAGATCCGGCTCCTTGCCCTTGATCTCGTGGTTGACCGGAACCACAGCGGCTTCGGCCACTTCCGGGCACACCAGGGCGGCGGATTCGATCTCCTTGGTTCCCAGACGGTGCCCGGAGACGTTGATCACGTCGTCGATGCGCCCCAGGATCCGGTAGTAGCCGTCTTCGGCCTCCACGGCGGCGTCGCCGGTCAGGTAGGGCCAATCCCGCCAGTCCGTGCTCTTGGTGTCCTTGCAGTAGCGGGTGAAATAGGTGTCCACGAAGCGGTCCCGGTCACCCCAGATGGTCATGAACATGCCCGGCCAGGGGTTCTGGATGCAGATGTTGCCGGCTCTCCCCGCCCCTCTTTTGACCTCGTTGCCGTCGTCGTCATAGATGATGGGGTGTATACCCGGCATGCCCGGTCCGGCGCTGCCCGGCTTCATGGGGGTGAGGGCCGGCAGGGTGCTGCAGAGGAACCCGCCGGTTTCGGTCTGCCACCAGGTGTCGACGATGATGGCTTCACCCTTGCCGACTTCCTTGTGGTACCACTTCCATACGGCCGGCTCGATGGGCTCGCCCACGGTGGTCATGTGCTTGAAATGGTAGGTGTACTTGGCCGGTTCTTCCGGACCGATTTTGCGCAGGGCGCGGATGGCCGTGGGCGCGGTGTGGAAGATATTGACATCCAGATCCTGGGCGATGCGCCAGGCCCGTCCGGCATCCGGATAGGTGGGAACTCCCTCGTAGATTACCGTGGAGGCACCGAGGGCCAACGGGCCGTAAACGATGTAGGAGTGGCCGGTGATCCAGCCGATGTCGGCCATGCACCAGTAGACGTCTTCGGGATGGATGTCCTGTACGAATTTGGAGGTCCCGGTGACGTAGGCCAGATACCCGCCGGTGCCGTGCTGACAGCCCTTGGGTTTGCCGGTGGTGCCGCTGGTGTACATCAGAAACAGCGGGTCTTCGGAATTCATGCGTTCCGGTTCCACCCGGACGCCATAGTATTTTTTCAACTGGTCATTGACGAAAAAGTCGCGCCCGTCGACCATGGGCGTCTTGGCGGAATACTTGCCGGGGTAGCGCTGCCAGACCAGTACCTTGTCGACCTTCTGGCCGTCTTTCTCCGCACGCTGGACGGCGATGTCCGCGTTCTGCTTGTGGTCAAGCAAGGTGCCGCTGCGGTAGTAGGCATCCGCGGTGATCAACACGCGACTGCCCGAGTCGACGATGCGGTCGGCGCAGGCCGTGCCGGAAAAGCCGCCGAACACCTGGGAGTGGATCACACCCAACCGGGCGCAGGCCAGCATGGTGATGGGCAGCTCGGGAATCATGGGCATGTGCAGGGTCACCCGGTCACCGCGTTTCAGGCCGGCAAAATCCCTGAGCAGGGCGGCGAATTCATTCACCCGCACATACAATTCCTGGTAGGTGATGTGCTCGGTTTTGTCTTCCAGCGGTTCGGGAACAAAGTGAATGGCGGCTTTGTTCTTGTTGGCCTTCAGGTGACGATCGATGCAGTTGTAGCTGGCGTTGATCTTGCCGCCCTTGAACCATTCGTAGCAGGGGGCGTCGCTGGTATCCAGAATTTCATCCCAGTATTCGTACCAGGTCAGCAGGTCGGCATATTCCTTGTAGCAGTTGGGAAAATTATCCAGGCTGAACCGGTCGTAGATGCCTTTGTCGGTCATGTTGGCCTGGGCGATGAACTTTGTCGACGGATAATAGTATCCTTCTTCCTGCCAGTGTACGGCAATTTGCGCCTCTGATGTTTCGACAACTTCTTTTTCTGCCATGGGTCACGCTCCTCCGATTAAAGTTGAAAGTAAAGACGTCCCCCCCCTCGTTTAATCCCCCCCTTTCATCCATTCCGGTTAGGTGTTGTTGTCAAGCGAGTAATGGTTGGTGCGCCGCTTAATGGCGCATAATCCCACGCGAAAAGATTTCAAAGCCGGTATCGAAGGTCTCCTTTATAAAGTCTTTTTCGCCATTGATAATTTTTTTGCTGGTTTCCCAGAGTATGATGCCGGAAAAAAGAGACCAGAGGATATCGGCGATCGCGGTCGGGTGCCTGTCCACAAACATGTTCCTGTGGATGCCTTCTTCGAATATGTTGGCCATGACTTTCAGGGAACTGCGGCTCAGTGATTCAATTTGGCCCAAGAGGTCTGGAGATAAGTTTTTCAGCGTTTCACTGGACTGCATGTGAAACATATTGATCAGAATGAGCGGATCGAACTCGTAAACATCGAACATGGCTTCTTTCAGGGCATCGAGGCGCTGCACCGCATCGGTAAACGGTTCGGCGTTGACGTGTTCCAGGCGGATCATCAGGTATTGAAGAATTCGCAGAGAAAGCGAGGCGTAGAGTTCGTCCTTGTTCTTAAAATAGAGATATAAGGTCCCTGGGCTCAGTTCGGCTTCTTTGGCAATATCCTCCATGGTTGCCTTGGCGAAGCCCTTGTTGGTGAAAACCCGTTTGGCGGCAACCATGATCTGTTGCCGGCGACGTTCGCGCTCCCTCTCTTTTCTTTCCTGAATCCCCATAATAAATGAATTCCATTTATTTCTTGTAAGAGCTTATATATCTTGCCTTGCATTTGTCAAGTTATATTTGTTCATGTTTTCGAATTAAAACCATATTTTTTACGTATTTTTAGCTTGGTACTGCAAGTGTCCGAAGCATGTTGCCGAATGACATTTATTTTATATTTTTTCGATAAGTTATATCTTTGCTGGGGCGAGACTGGTTCGGTAGGCTTCAACAGCGGTAGCGCGTGTACCGGAAACGGTTCGGTCGAGAATCTATTCCGGAAGCAGGTTGGGATGGTGGACCAGCTTATCCAATTCTGATTGCAGGGCTTTCAACTGGCGGCGGGAATCAATGGTTAAACTCAAACGGTATGACGTTCCTTCAAAAAAACGGGGGGGGTGAATTTGAACACGCGGATGCAATTTAAGCCTTTTCACTTTCCGGCTGTACGCCGCTTCGACCTTGCTCAATTCGGGAAAGCGTTTCGACGTTAACAGCATCCGCAACCGTTGCGTCTTTTGGGGTGCTGGGAAATATGTATTTTCAATAATATCAGTAATATCTGCCTGAACTAACAGCTGGGCGATGGGAATGTCATCCCTGCGTGAGATCTCAGAAATCAACTCCAGCAACTCCCGCTGAATGTTCAGTCCTGTGGTCATCTGCCGGAAAAAACGGCACAGAGACTCGGCATCATCGTGTTCCAAATGGCTGATCTGAAGGGCAATGGGAAGCGCGATGCTTCCCTCGAGGATGGCGTCTTGCAGGGCTGCCGGCATACCGGCAACGGGTATGATCCGTTTCATCGCGGTTTGGCTGCCGGCCAATCCTGTTGATTCGACAATGTTCATCCAGGCCGTTGTGTTGTCGGCCAATTTTCCGATCAACGCGTAAGCGCGGGATTGCTCAACGATGTTCAATGTGCGCTGGGAGGAATTATCGATAACCGCGATTTGGGCACAAATCATCGTTGAAACGTTCGATCGGAGAATTCGGGCCGGAATCCTTTTCATGTTCAGGGTTTCACACGCCTCAATCCGACGGAACCCACAAACGATCCTGAAGTCAGCCCCTGTTTTTACAAGCACCGGCGGTTGCAACAAACCGATGGCGCTGATCGACGGCGCCAGATCGCTTTTTTCGGTTTTTGTGGTAATTTTAAAAGTGTGGTCCCCCGTTTTGATCTGATCGATTAAAACGGGGGTGATCTCAAAGTCCATGACGATCGCCGCAAAGCAGCGTCAAGGCCTCCACGTACTTGGCTCGCGTATTGTCTATCACCGTCTGGGGAAGCCGTGGACCCGGTGCGGTTTTATCCCAATCCAGCGTAAGCAGGTAATCGCGCAGATACTGTTTGTCGAAACTCTTCTGTGATCCACCCGGGGCATAGGTGTCTTTAGGCCAGAAACGCGATGAGTCGGGGGTCAACACTTCATCGATGAGGATCAGCTTTTCGTCCACCAGGCCGAATTCAAATTTGGTATCGGCTATCAGAATCCCTTTTTCACCGGCGATCTGGGCACCTTTTGTATAGACGGCCAGCGAGAGATCCCTGACCTGCTCCGCCAACGGCGCGCCGATCCGCTCGACCATCTCGTCGAAATCAATATTGATGTCGTGTTTGCCCACTTCCTCCTTGGTAGACGGGGTGAAGATCGGCGCCGGCAGTCGATCGGATTCGACCAATTCTTCCGGAAGACGGATGCCGCACACCGTACCATCTTTCTGGTATGATTTCCAGCCGGACCCGGTAATGTAGCCGCGGACCACGCACTCCACCGGAAGCGGCCGGGCTTTTTTAACGACGATGCTTCGTCCGTGAAGATCCGCGGCATAGGGGCGGCAGGATTCAGGGAAACGAGAGACATCGGCGGTGATGACGTGATTGCCGATCAGCGGCTTCATGATGTCGAACCAGAAGAGGGAAATCTGGGTAAGCACGACGCCTTTATCCGGTATGGGATCGGGCAGGACCACATCGAAGGCAGACATCCGGTCCGTCGCTACCATCAGATAGGCATCGCCCAGATCATACATGTCTCGGACCTTGCCCCGTTGAATTAATTTCAAGCTTGAAAAACCAGTTTCTCGCACCACACGTGTCATGGGTAAGATTCCTTTATTTTCCCGATAGGCCGGCCCTTCGGGGTCGATTCATTCGATGGCGTTCACCTGATCGGGTTCAAGCATTGGCGGAAAGGGCGTTGAATGCATCGATGTAGCGGCGCAGGGTCGCCAACGATGCATCTTCAATGGCCAGAAACTGAATGCCGGACTGGTGCAGACCGGTATCGGTGGTCCGACTGAAGACCACTTTTCCGCGAATGGTCACCATATCCTCCTTGAGTCCCACAACGACGTCCACCGTATCATTCTCGCTGAAGGCCACATGGGTTTCCAACATGATGCCCGACTCGGAGACGTTGATCGTGCGCCCCATGCCTTGCATCATCTCTTTTTCATTTTCATCCAGATTCACATAGTTGAGCAGATAGATGGAGTCCACTCTGGAATGCTTTCTCTTTTCGTTCATTGGGGTTCACCTTTGTCCCGATGGTAAGGGGTTACCGATGCCGAATATGGCCATTCATATTCCCTGCCGGGGGTCGCTGTCTGCAGCCACCTCTTTTTTTGAAGCCAGGGAATTGCAGACGATGTCCGCGGTCACAGACATGCAGGTAGCCATATTATCCACAATGTTTTTAAACGTCGTCGAGAGCCGGTTGTATTCCTTTTGCAGCGTGATGGCCTCGATTTTGGCGATTTTGATGTTTTCCGAACCGTAAATGGATGCCCCTTCAGGCTCCTGTCCCATGTGCAGAAAAGGCACATCGCCGAAAAAGTCGCCTTTGTAAAGATGGCATAGAACGACTGGACCGTTTTCGGTATGTCTCACCACGGACGCCCTGCCCTGCTTTAATACGTAAAGCTGCTTCTCCTCGGCGCTTCCCTGTCGGATGAGCACCTTTTTGTCCTTTAGTATGTCTGCGGTCTGAAGGTCACCGTCATGATATTCTGCAATGCGGTCTGATAGCTGTTTCATTCGCTTGTCAAGGCTGGTTAAGAACGTTCTGAATTCGAGAGACATGCCGGCATATTCCTGGGCCAGGCGCTGGGAATCCAGAACACCCAGTTGGACATTGCCCACGGCGACAGCCGTGGCCGAACGAATGTGCCCCTGCAACAGAAAAGAGGCCATACTGCCGATAAAAGAGCCGTCGCCGATGCGGATGATGGGAATGGTGCCCGAATCCACCTCCTTGACGATATCGACGACACCCTCCAATATCACCCAGATCCAGCTGCCGTGCTTTCCCTCTTCCACGATATGCTCACCGTCGAAAAAATCCTCCTCATCGACGACGTACATGTAGTCCACGAGCGGGCCCTTGACGATGGCGGTTTTCGAAAGCAACCGTTGCATGTCGGCCGCTTTCTCGGCGGCATTGGCCGGTCCAATCTTCTTGATATGGCCGTCATCCAGAAGCTTCATGCCTTCCAGGATGATTCCCATTCGGCTTTTGTTGATTCGCTTGTCGGCCAATATGGCTTCTCGAGTGAACTCAAAGGACCCATTGACCCAGCCGAATAGCGCGTAGAGGGCATCGAGCCCCTCAGTATCTCCGTTTTGGGCATTGATCGGATTTCCCTCGATAAAATAGATAAATCCCGGATCCGGTGCATAACGGTTGATCAGACGGAGCACACCCGTGCTGCCGCTCGAACCAAGCAGCTGAATGATGTCTCCCAAAGACAGGAAGCCCAGGCTCCCCGATAGCGCCACGCCGTTATTCATCGCAGGGCCCGGTCCCTATTTTGCCCACTTGAATTCTCTTTGCAAGGATTTCAGCGTTTCCATTAAACACGCCTTCAGGGTCACGCCCACCCCCGTTCCTTTCACGGCACTGCCTGGAAAAGAAGGCACTTTCAGTTGCCGGTTCAGGTCGCGGTCCATCTGTTCGATGGACATGAGTGGAATTCCCTCATCCGCAAGGTCCCTTTTGTTATACTGCATAATCAGGGGAACCTTGAATATGCTTTTGCCGTATTCCTTGAGGTTGCTTTGCAGATCCTTCAGGGAGATCATATTTTTCTCACGCCGCACCTCCAGTGAATCGGCCACAAATACGATGCCGTCCACGCCACGCAAAACCAGTTTACGCGTCGAGCTGTATTTGACCTGACCGGGCACGGTGTAAAGCTGCACACGGATATCGCATCCTTTTATCTTCCCCAGGCCGATGGGCAAAAAGTCGAAAAACAAGGTGCGGTCCCCTTCCGTATTGATGGAAACCATCTCTCCGGTCACCTGTTTTTTGTATGATTTGAAGACATATTCAAGGTTCGTTGTCTTGCCGCACCGACCCGGCCCATAGTATACGACCTTACACTCGATTTCCCTTTTCTTCAGGTTGAAAATGGCCATAAAGATTATCCTTAGCTGATGTAATGATGTAAGCGCTGGAGACCTTGTTTAGCCGCAATACGCTACCCGCATTCAAAGACTGACTGCAGCGTTCATGAATCGTCAAGTGCTCGTGACTTTTATATCAAGACAAAAATCGCCCCTTTTCGGTCCGGTATCGATCCGGGTCTTGGTGGTAACGACGGCCGTCCCTTTGAACATGGCAATGGGTGAGTAGAACTGGATGTCGTCCAGACGATCTCCTTCTTTCAACTCGTCGATCAGGCCCTTGTCATTTTTCGAGATGATCAGGCTCAATGTTCCGCCGGACTGAAAATTGACATCGAACTCGACCATTTTCCCCTTATGGGACCCATTGGTGAAGGTGATACCGATGGAGGTGATATCCAGTATCTCCTCTTCGGGTTCGGGCATGCTGAACGCGATGCCGCCGGAATCGGCGTCGGTATTGATTTCATCCTTCTCGCTGACCGGCACGGGCAGGATTTTATCAATGCCTTTCCTGTCGATGATCGGTTGAAGATAGGTCCTGATGGACTCCAGTTGATGGCCCGTGAACAGGTCTCCGGAAAGCCATTGATGGTATTGGTCGATGGCATCGTCCACAGAAGCAATCGCCATCTTGCATCGGATAATATTCTTGCCTGCGTCCACCCGGTACACATCGTCTTTCAGCAGGGCTTCCAGTTCGACGACGGCCCGCTCGAATTGCCCGAACTTTGCCAGGACGACGGCTTTTTGCAGATCGTTTTCACCAAACAGGCTCTTAATCAGATTCTGCCCTTTTTCAGACAGTTCAGGAGAGGAAGGACCGGTTTCCACCTTTGCCGTCTTTTTTTCAAGGGATTGAATTTTATCTGAAATGGCCTTCAGGAGACTGTCTTTGTTTTTAAGCTTGCCGATCTTGTGAATCAAGTCTGACGCTGCATGGTATTTATCTTTTGCTTCGGGAAAGAGTCCCTGGGCGCGGTACAATTCGGCTTCATTCAGCAGGGATTTGATTTGCAGGCTGATGTCCATCTACGATCCTGTGTTTGATGACGGTCTAACAAATGTTTCACAATGAACCTGATATTTTGTTACAGAAGGTGTTTTATCCTGTTTGCCCTTTTATTGTCAACATTTGAGAACTAACTTCTTATAAAACAAACATATTGACATTGGCTGACTGTGTGTTATCAAGTTTTTTCCTCCTCGAACAAATTCGAAAAATTACAATAATAACCCATTAACGTAATAAGGAGAATATTATGGACAAAAAAGTTACCGTTGTCGGCGCTGGAAATGTGGGTGCTACCGCTGCCCAGCGTCTGGCAGAAAAAGAGCTTTGCGATGTGGTGTTGGTGGACATCGTCGAGGGCGTTCCCCAGGGTAAGGCCCTCGACTTGACGGAGGCCGCACCGATTGAAAAACACGATGCCAAACTGACCGGCACCAATGGATATGAAGCGACCGCGGGATCAGACATCGTTATCATTACCGCCGGTATTCCCCGTAAGCCCGGCATGAGCCGGGATGATTTGATCAGCACCAATGCCGGTATCATCAAAAGTGTGACCCAACAGATCGCCAAACACGCCCCGGATGCGATCCTGATTATCGTCAGCAATCCGCTGGACGCCATGTGCCACGTGGCCTTTGATGCCTCCGGGTTCCCCAAGAATCGGGTCCTGGGTATGGCCGGCGTGCTGGACTCGGCCCGTTTCCGGGCGTTCATTGCCATGGAACTGGATGTGTCCGTCGAAAATACCCACGCCTTCGTGCTGGGCGGTCATGGCGACACCATGGTCCCCCTTCCCCGCTACTCAACCGTGGCCGGGATCCCCATCACCGAACTGATGCCCAAGGATCGCATCGATGCGCTGGTGAAACGCACCGCCAACGGCGGGGCTGAAATCGTCGGTCTGCTCAAGACCGGCAGCGCCTATTACGCACCGGCTTCCGCCGCGGTGGAAATGGCGGAATCCATTTTGAAAGACAAGAAAAAGGTGCTGCCCTGTGCCGCCTATCTCCAGGGTGAATACGGCATCAACGACCTGTTTATCGGCGTTCCGGTCAAGCTGGGCAAAAACGGCATGGAACAGGTGATCGAAATCACCCTGACCGAGGATGAGAAGGCCGCACTGATGAAATCCGCCGCCGCCGTTCAGGAGCTGAAGGATGATCTGGCCAAATTAGGATAGTGTCCGTTTAATGGCCTTGGCCAGGGATTCATTGATGCCGGGCAGCCTGCTGAGTTCATCCTCGGTGGCTGCCCGGATTTTTTTAAGGCTGCCGAAATGCTTCATCAGCAGGCGCTTGCGTCGGGGCCCCACCCCGGCGACGCCGTCCAGTGCTGATTTTACCATCTTACGGGCCCGCTGTCTGCGCTGAAAGGTCACCGCAAAGCGATGGGCTTCGTCCCGGATCTGCTCGAGCAGCAACAATAATCGGCCATCCGCCCCCAGGTTGACCGGATTGGCTCGATTGGGCAGATAGATCTTATCTTCGGTCTCTTTTTTTTCCGCATCCTTTTTGGCGATGCCGGCGATGGCGAACCGCCCCGTCAATCCCAACTGTTCCATTACCGCTACGGCTATGTTGACCTGCCCTTTTCCGCCGTCAACCAGCAACAGGTCCGGTTCAGGGTTGGATGGTCCGAGCTTTGCGTACCTTCGGTGCAGGACTTCGGCCATACTGGCATAATCGTCCGGGGAAGATACCGTGCGGGTGGTGTAACGCCGGTAGCCGGCCTTGTGGGGCCGGCCATCCACAAAAACCACCATGGCAGAGACCGGATTCGTGCCGGCCAGATTGGAATTGTCGAAGCACTCGATACGTGCCGGTATGCGATCCATGCGAAGCCGCCGTTTCAGCCCTTCGAGGACCGCAGCTTCGCGGGTCGCTTTCAGGAGCCGCTCACGAAGGGTGTTTTCGGAATTGTTTTCAGCCATTTCAAGAAGCCGTCGTTTTTCACCCCTCAGGGGGCGACGAACCCGCACCCGCCTCATGCGCCACTCCGACAGGGTCTCTTCCAGCAGATCGGTATTCTCCGGCAGTTCGGGAACCAGCACCTCGACCGGAATCCCGTGGGTCTGCTGGTAATACTGCGCCAGAAACTGGGCCATCAATTCACCCTTTTCCGGCGCGGCATGAATGATTTCAAAATGTCGGATCCCCTGCAGAACACCGCGACGAAGGGTCATCACGGTCACCAACCTGAAGTCACTGTTGCCGCTGATGCCGATCACGTCACGATCCAGAAAATCGGTGGTTACGGTAGCCTGACGCGCCAACGTTTTTTCCAGGGCAACCATCCGGTCCCTGAGCGCCGCCGCCGTCTCAAATTCCAGTGCATCAGAAGCCTTGAGCATGTGGCGACCTATCCGCCTGATCAATTCCGGTGTGCGCCCCTTCAGAAAAAGGATGACTTCTTTAACCATCCCCCGATACGCTTTCGGGTCGACCGTCAGGCAGCAGGGCGCCAGGCATTGGCCCATCTGATGGTGGATGCACGGCCGGGTGCGGTGGCTCAAGGTGCGATCGCTGCATTTCCGCAGCGGAAACGTTTTGTTGATCAACTTGACGGTCTGTCGTACGGCTTGGGCGGATGAATAGGGTCCGAAATAAACCGCACCGTCTTTAAGCGTTTTCCGGACGATTTCAATTCTTGGATAGGTTGCATGGAGATCAATGCGAAGGGACGGATAGCGCTTATCGTCCTTGAGGACCACATTGAAACGGGGGCGGTGGCGCTTGATCAGGTTCGATTCGAGGATCAACGCCTCTTTCTCCGAAGCGGTGACCACGGTTTCGATGTCAGCCACCCGGGTGACCATCAATGCGGTTTTCGCGCCATGGGCGTCCTGCCGCTGGAAGTAGGATGCCACCCGTTTCTGCAGATTGATGGCTTTGCCGATATAGATGATTTCCCCGCCGGCGGCTTTCATCAGGTAGACGCCGGGACCCTCGGAAAGGGCGCCGATGACCCCGGCCAGGTGGGTTGGTGAGTCCGAACGGTCGGGCGGTTGTATCATGGCAGCTACCCGTGCTTATGACTCAAACAGCAGCCGTTTTCGAAGGGCCTTGATCCGGTCCCGGATCGAGGCGGCCTTTTCAAAGGCCAGCGCTTTGGCCGCCGTCTGCATCTGCATTTCCAGATCGCGAATGGCGGATTCGATGTCATTCTCCGGACCGAAGGCAACCGGCGTTTCAGCTACCTGCATCGGTTCGGTTTCGGCCGATTGATAGGCCTTGTCGAATATATCCGTAATGGCCTTATGGATGGTTTGCGGGGTGATGTGATGCGTCTCATTGTACTGCCGCTGGATGGTCCGACGCCGGTTGGTTTCTTCGATGGCCGCTTTCATGGAGGCGGTGATCCGGTCGGCATAAAGCACCACGGTGCCGTTGATGTGTCTGGCCGCACGGCCGAAGGTTTGAATCAGTGAGCGCTTGGATCGCAAAAAGCCTTCTTTGTCCGCATCCAGAATGGCGACCAGGGACACCTCAGGGATATCCAGCCCCTCACGCAGCAGGTTGATGCCAATCAGCGCATCGAATTTGCCTACCCGTAAATCCCGGATGATGTCCATGCGTTCCATGGTGGGGATATCCGAATGCAGGTATCGCACGGACAGCCCCAGATCCGAATAATAGTCGGTGAGGTCTTCAGCCATTCGCTTGGTCAAGGTGGTCACCAGAATTCGTTCCCCGCGCTGCTGCCGATCCCGAATTTCTCCATACAGGTCATCCACCTGATTGCTGGCTCCCCGCACATGTACCACCGGGTCGATGAGCCCGGTGGGCCGGACGATCTGCTCCACGACCCGGCCTTTCGAGGCGGTCAGTTCGTACTCTGCCGGGGTGGCCGACACATAGACGACCTGGTTGATGCGGCTGGACCACTCCTCGAATTTGAGCGGTCGGTTGTCCAGGGCTGAGGGCAGCCGGAAGCCATAGTTGACCAATGTCGTTTTGCGGGAACGGTCGCCCTTATACATGGCCCGAATCTGGGACACGGCGATGTGGCTCTCATCCACGAAAATGAGGAAATCTTTGGGAAAGTAATCGAGCAGCGTTGGCGGCGGCTGGCCGGCCAGACGGCCGGTCAGGTGCCGTGAGTAGTTCTCGATGCCGTTGCAGTACCCAATTTCCTGGATCATTTCCAGATCGAAGCGTGTGCGCTCTTCGATGCGCTGGGCTTCGATGAGCTTGTTTTCATTCCGGAAATAATCGACGCGATCCTTCAGTTCCCGAACAATGGTTTGGGTGGCCCGCTCGAGCGTCGATTTGCGCGTCACGTAGTGGCTGGCAGGAAACAGGGTGATCTCGTCCAGGCGCCTGAGGGTGGTTCCTTTCAGGGGATCGAATTCGAAGATATTTTCGATTTCGTCCCCGAAGAAATCGATGCGGACCGCCGTGTCCTCCTCGTAGGCGGGAAAAATTTCCACCCGATCCCCGCGCACCCGAAAAACACCGCGGTGAAAATCCATGTCGTTGCGCTGGTAGTGGATGGACACCAACTGATAGAGCAGACGCTCCCGGGGCAGATCCATGCCGACCGAGATGTCGATGCGCATGGAAAGGTAATCCTCCGGTGCGCCCAATCCGAAAATGCAGGAGACACTGGCGACCACCACCACATCAGACCGAGACAGCACGTTGCGAGTGGCTGAATGGCGCATCTTATCGATCAGTTCATTGATGGAAGAATCCTTTTGAATGTACGTATCCGTGGTGGGAATATAGGCTTCGGGCTGATAATAGTCGTAATAGCTGACAAAATACTCGACGGTATTGTCCGGAAACAGGGATCGAAATTCGTTGTAGAGCTGCGCCGCCAGGGTCTTGTTAGGCGCCAGAATCAGCGACGGGCGGTTGACCGCGGCGATGACATTGGCCATGGTAAAGGTCTTGCCGGAACCGGTGACGCCCAGCAACACCTGGCTTTTTGTGCCCCTTTGGATCTGTTCGGAGAGGGTGTGGATGGCCCGGGACTGGTCGCCGCAGGGGGTAA
Source organism: Desulfosarcina sp. (assembly GCA_018224455.1). GTDB lineage: Bacteria > Desulfobacterota > Desulfobacteria > Desulfobacterales > Desulfosarcinaceae > Desulfosarcina. The sequence continues at coordinate 4,910 of JAGTUY010000345.1, read as the reverse complement.
AGTCGGATACGAGCTTAAAAGTTGACATGTAAAATCAGGTGGCCACCTTCCATCGGGTTCCGTCGCCCTTGTCCTCCAAAAGGATTCCGGCTTGTTCCAACTGGTTCCGGATGTCGTCGGCCCGCTTCCAGTCTTTGTTTTTGCGGGCAGCGGCGCGTTCAGTCACCAGCCTGTCAATCGCTTCGGCGGAGATCGTCATCGTCTGCAGCTGGCGCTTGGCCTGCTCCTCGAAAAAGGATTGCCAGGGCTGTTGGAGAATCCCCAAGACACCGCCTATTCGCTTCAGGTCAGCCGCCAGGGATGCCAACGCATCTTTGGCTTTCAACGGCTGCCCCTTTTCGTCCAGTATCCGGTTGGCGTCTTTCACCAGGTTGAATAAGATGCCGATACCCTTGGCCGTGTTGAAGTCATCGTCCATGGCCTCACAGAAGGCCGGCCAATGGTTGCCGCCCGCTGCTTCACCGTCTGTGTCGGTAAAGCCGGCTTCCTCGTCCAGACGCTTGCGTAGGCCATAAATTTTGTCCAGCGCCTTTTCCGACTCTTTCAAATTTTGGTCGGAAAAATCGATCGGGCTTCGATAATGGCTTGAGAGCAGGAACAGCCGGACCGTTTCGGGGTGGTAGGATTGCAGGATATCCTTGATCATCAGGAAATTGTCCAAGGATTTGGACATTTTTTCGTTGTCGATGTTCACGAAGCCGTTGTGCATCCAATATCGGACGAACGGTTTGCCGTGGGCGGCTTCGGATTGCGCGATTTCGTTTTCGTGGTGGGGGAAGATCAGGTCCTTGCCGCCTCCGTGGATGTCAAAGGTTTCGCCGAGGAACCGGCCGCTCATGGCCGAGCATTCGATGTGCCAGCCGGGTCGCCCCTCCCCCCAAGGGCTGGGCCATGACGGTTCACCCGGTTTGGCTGCTTTCCAAAGGACGAAGTCAAAAGGATTGCGCTTGTTCTCGTTGATTTCAACCCGGCTGCCGGCAACCATATCGGCCAGTTTTCGTCCGGACAGCTTTCCATATTCGTTGAAGGTCTCCACCGCGTAAAACACATCGCCGTCGACGAGGTAGGCGGCTTTTTTTTCCACCAGGTTCCGGATGATCTCGATGATGTCATCGATATGCTCGGTGACTCTCGGTTCCTGGTCGGCCCGCATGACATTGAGCGCATCCATGTCACGGTAGAATTCGTGGATATATTTTTCTGCCAGTTGGATCGCATCCATGCCAAGCCTGTTGGCCCGGTTGATGATTTTGTCATCCACATCCGTGAAGTTGCGGACGTAGGTGACCTGATAATCCACGTTGCGCAAGTAACGAACCACCACATCGAACACCACCACCGAGCGGGCATGCCCCACGTGGCATGAGTCATAAACGGTCGGGCCGCACACGTATATCCGAACCTGACCGGGCACCGCCGGTTCAAATGTCTCTTTTGATTTGGTGAGTGTGTTGTAGATACGCATAACCATCAGTCGGGGACCTCGCGCGATAGGTTTAGTTGCCGGTTGCCGGCCTTGTGGATTGAAGCAGGACCACGCACATGGCGGCAATGCCGTCTCCATGGCCGATGGCCCCGAGCCCTTCGGTGGTCGTGGCCTTGATGCTGATCATTCGTTTATCCACGGACATGCTGTCAGCCATGCGGGCCGCCATCCGGTCTTTGTAAGGCGATATGCGCGGCGCCTGGGCAAACACGGTGGCATCCAAGTTGACCAGCTCCATTCCCGATGCGCTCACCCGTCGGTAGACCGCGGTCAACAGATCAATGCTGTATATATTGCGGTAGCGGGGATCCGTATCGGGGAAATGATCGCCGATGTCCCCCATTCCCACCGCACCCAGAAGCGCATCGCAGGCGGCATGCACCAGCACATCTGCGTCTGAATGCCCCAGCAACCCCTTTTCAAAAGGGATCGTCTCGCCGCCGATCACCAGCTTTCTGCCCGGGACCAACCGATGAATGTCATATCCCAATCCGATACGTGTCATCATGTTGGTTTTTTCCCGGTGACGGCGAATGCGTTGACCGGTTTGAATTTGCCCTTGGCCTGAATCTGACCCAATGTTTCGGCATCAAACCGGTTTTTTACCTGGTTCCACGTATTCTCGGAGATCAGGATCTGATCGGGCTTTGCCGCGGAGCACAACCGGGAGGCGGTGTTGACGATATCACCGATGACCGAGTAGCTCATGGTATGCGAAGACCCGATGTATCCGGCCATAAGATTGCCGGTATTGATGCCGATGCCGAACTTGATTTCCGGACGGCCCTTATCCAGGCTTTTTCGATTGAACCCGGCGAGTGCGGTTTTCATTTCCAGCGCGGCCATCACGGCCCGGTGGGGATCGTCGTGATGAGCGACGGGCGCTCCCCAGATCACCATCATCTCATCACCAATGAATTTATCCACCGTTCCTTCATGGCGAAACACCACTTCCACCAACACTTCGTAGTACTCGTTGAGAAGGCGCAGCACGTCAGATGCCGGGTTGTTTTCACTGATGGTGGAAAACCCCCGGATATCCACAAACAGGACCGTTGCAACCCGGTCCTTACCACCCTTTTCAACCTTCAGTTCACCGGAAACGACCCTCTCGGCAAGATCCGGTGAGAGCAGGCGTTGAAAGCGTTCACGGGTGGCGGCATCACGCTCGAGCGTGGCTTCCGCTTTTTTGCGCTCATTGATGGTGAATTGTGCATGGGAGCCGAATATGGCGAACAGGCACAGCACAATGATTCGCGTCCATACCTCGTCCAGGTTTATGCCAAGCAGCTGTTCGAGCAGGGTGCCGTGACGGGTAAAAATAGACAAAAAGGAGTCGAGCACCCAGTAGACCACCGCCAGCATAAAACCGATCAGCATCATGTGGTCGGTCAGGCGGACAGAACGGTTGGGCATCTTCATTAACGTCTTTCCAGAAAGATTTTACCGATAAAATCGTCCTGATGAAAATAGAAGACAGATCGCTTTTTTTCAAGAACTAATCCGCCACGAGGCACCTTTTTCATTGCTCCATCATCGGATGATTGGGGTTGCGGATGAAATTGCGCCAAGTTGGAACACCCCCTGAGGAAGCGGCAAATACCCAATAATAAAAAAATGATAAGGCCCATCGCCGAGGGCTTTTAAGCCTTGACAAACACCAGCCAAATAGTTCAAAATTGCAACCGTTTGAATGTGTTACCGGCTTTGCGCAGCCCTCGCCGCAATGATTCGGGACGCCATGGGCAATTGAAGTGCGTTTTCGACACACGACCGCCAAATCGATATGGAGTACTGAATTGGTGCGAAAGGACGAGATTTCTTCCACTGAAAAACTGCTGGATCTGATCCGATACAATACTCCCCCCCAGTCAACCGACAACCCAACCGAACCTGCCGCACCGTCCCAAAAGATGCGGCTGCTCGAGGTGCTGAACTTCCAGAAAGCCATCGGAATCGGCGTCGACATCGGCAACCAATGCATCAAGATCGCCAAGATCAGCCGGACCTCGGACAAGTCCGTTGCGCTTTTGGACTACGCCACCATCGATGTCGAGCAGGCCGACAAATTTGATACGCCCCGCCTGGCCAAGGCGCTGGCTGCCATATTGACCCGATTCTGTACCGGCCTGAAGCGTTATGATATCTGGTGTTGCGTGGCATCGGCAAAAGTGGAAACCCGCTGCATCCGCATTCCCAAGCTGCCTAAAAAGCAAATTCCCAACGCGGTTTTCTGGACATTTTCGAAGGAAGTCTCATTCAGCGACAAAGAGATGCTGCTGGATTTCAGGATATTGGGCGATGTGAATGAAAACGGCATAACCAAAACCCAAGTCATGACATTCACCATCCCCATTGCCGAAACGGAAGCCCTGAAGCGGCTTTTCAGCAGGACCGGTCATCCACTGACCGGTATTTCGATCGTCCCCTTTGCCATTCAAAATCTGTTGAAGACAGGTATCGTTCAGGCGACCGGTCAGAACATCTGCTGCCTGTTCATCGGCCGAGACTGGTCACGCATCACGATTTACGCCGATGGCGACTTGATCCTTTCGCGGGGGATCAAGGCCGGAATGCACAGTATGATCGATGCCATCGCCGAAGAATACCGACACCCGTCAGCCACCGACATACCGCCAACGTTGATCATGGAGGACCGCGACGACAACCCTCCCGAAGAACATGATGCGTATCATGCCGCCGCCCAGGAGGACTTTTACCGGTTTCTGGATACCGACAGCGCCACCGCCGCCCGGCCACAAGACGGCGAGCCGGTCGATATCTTCCGGATCATCTATCCCGCCATCAATCGCCTGATTAAGCAAGTGGAGCGCACCATCGCCCACTTTTCCCTGCATTTCAAACGATCCGGCGTCAACGATATTCTCATTTCCGGTAAAATGACGGCCAACTCGACTGTCATTTCACACATCGGATCTCAATTGGGTGTGCCCGTCAATATTCTCAATCCGTTTCCCCATCCGCATACCTTTACGCAAAAAGTGACCATACCGGACCTTCCGGCGGAAAAAGAGAATTTCGTTCCAGCGATCGGGATCGGACTATCCTCCAACGAAGTGACCCCCAATTTCCTGTTCACCTATCGCGATCAGGAAAAAAGAAACTGGGCGCGCCAGATCCGAATCGGTATTTCAGCCGCCAGCATCGGTTTTCTGGCGTTGCTGTTTTGCGGCTTTTTATGGCAGGAACATCAGTTATCCATGAAAGCCGCTGAGGTGGACCGTTTAATCCAAAAACGGGACGCATTCCATGTGCCACTCACACAGGAGCTGGTCATGGCCCTCTATGCAAAGGTGAACCAGAAACGAGACCTGATCACCACCTTGAGCCGGCGTTATTCCAGTTCCGCGGTCATGGCAGAGGTCATCCACCTCACACCGGCGAATATTCAATTGATCGCTTT
>JAGTUY010000344.1 GCA_018224455.1 Desulfosarcina sp. | reverse complement strand
GGCCTATCAGTCGTTTAACAGGCCAGCGGCATCAGATCCGTATCACACTCATCGCTGTCACCGATTTCCGTCGGGGAGACGCCGCTACCCGACGGGTTGCCGGCAGGTGGGTCGGCGAACGCCTCGGCGATGGCTTCTTCAATGGTATCCACGGTCACAAAAGTCAACTCGCTGCGGATTTCTTCAGGCAGGTCTTCCATATCGGATCGGTTGCGCTTGGGAAGAATCACCGTTTTCAATCCGGCACGATGGGCTGCCAGCGCTTTCATCTTGATACCGCCGACCGGAAGCACCCGGCCGCGGAGCGTTATTTCACCGGTTATGCCGACATCGCTGCGCACGGGTTTCCCGCTGAACAGGCTGGCCAGCGTCATGACCATGGCCACGCCTGCCGATGGGCCGTCTTTGGGCAGCGCACCGGCGGGGACGTGCACGTGCACATCCGAATGTTCAAAGGCAGCCGGATCGATGGCCAACTGATCCGCTTTCGTGCGGACATAGCTGAGCGCAATTTCGGCACTCTCTTTCATCACGCTGCCCAATTGACCCGTCAGGGACAATCGTCCTTTGCCCGGCATGCGGGATGCCTCGATGTAAAGAATGTCGCCGCCGACCGAAGTTACCGCCAATCCGGTAGCGATACCCGGCACATTAAACGTTTCCGATCGTTCGGCGTCGAAACGCTCCTTCTTTAAGTAATCACGTACCATCTGCTCCGTAACCACCACATGCGACCACCCCTTTTCGTTCAGCGCCACGATGCCTTTCCGGCAAATGGCGGCGATATGCCTCTCAAGGTTGCGTACGCCGGCCTCGCGGGTATAGTCGTGGACAATTTTCAAGACGGCATCCTCCACAAAGGTAACTTCGTCATCCTCGAGGCGATGCGACCTGAGCTGTCGGGGAATAAGATGCCGTCGGGCAATTTCCAGCTTTTCAAGCGCCGTATACCCGTCGATCTGGATGATCTCCATCCGGTCTCGCAGTGGACCTGGTATGGTGTCCAGCCCATTGGCCGTGGCAATGAAGATGACTTCACTGAGATCGAAGTCCACATCCAGGTAATGATCACGAAAGGTGCTGTTCTGCGCCGGGTCCAGGACTTCCAACAATGCGCTGCTGGGGTCGCCCCGCCAGTCATTACCGATCTTGTCGATTTCGTCGAGCATAAACACCGGATTGCGGGTGCCCGCCCGCTTGATCGACTGGATAATTCGTCCGGGCATCGCTCCGATGTAAGTGCGGCGGTGACCGCGTATTTCGGCCTCGTCCCGGACGCCCCCCAGACTCATGCGGGTGAATTTGCGGCCCAGGGCACGCGCCACACTGCGTCCCAGACTGGTCTTGCCAACGCCTGGAGGACCGGCCAGACACAAGATGACGCCTAAAGCGGTGTTGTCTTCTGCCTCGTTCTGCGTACCTTCCCGATCCTTCACGAGACGCCTGACGGCGATATATTCGATCAGGCGCGCTTTGATCTCTTCCAAACCATAGTGGTCCTCGTCCAGAATGCGCCGTGCGTCGGTAATGTCGCCGCTGTCTTCGCTAAGCTGTTCCCAGGGAAGATCGATCAGCCAGTCGAGGTAGGTCTTGATGATCGGATATTCGGCGGACTGAGGAGACATGTGCTGCATGCGTTCCAGTTCACGGACCGCTTCTTTGCGCGCCTCATCGGGCATGTCTGAACCCTCGATGCGTTCGGCATAATCGTTGGGCTCCGAAGCGGGGTCGTCGGTTTCGCCCAGCTCCTTTTTAATGGCCTCAAGCTGTTGCCTCAAAAAATAATTCCGTTGCGTTTTGCTCATTTTCTCTTGAACTTCGGACTTTATTTTTTTTCCGATGCTGAGCATCTCTTTTTCGCGCGACAGATGCGAAAGCAGCACACGAATTTTCTGAGACACGCTGTCGATTTCGAGCAGCTCCTGTCGCGCTTCGGTGGTCAAGTTCATGTTAAACGTCGTCACGTATGCCAGCTGTAGCGGATCGTTGATGCGCGAAATTGTTTCACCGGCTTCCTTAGCGGAATTGGGTGTCATTGCCAGCACTTCGAGCACGGTGTCACGCAATTGGCGTTGCAGCACCTCCAACTCGATACCCGTTTCCACGATCTCCGGGGCGTTAAACACACTCGCCTTGAGGTGTGGGCCACCGGTTTGCCAGGTGGACACCTTGAACCTGCGGATTCCGCTCAACAAGGCGACCATAACGCCCTCTTCATTTTTTTTGGCGTGCAGAATCTTGGCCATGGTTCCCACCTCATAAAGCTGACCCGGCACAGGATGTTCGACCTCCGGGTCTTTGACCGTCAGCAGCCCAACCGTCCGATCCGCTTGCAGGGCATCGTCGATTATCGATGCCGAGCTGAATGAGATCATGAACGGCACGCTCATCTGGGGAAATGCCACCATGCTGCGAACCGGCAAAATGGGTATGATGTCCTGCGCGTCGGTCTTGGCTTCGATCATGTCGTCCTTGTATCTATCGTTAAGCTTGCTTGTGTCTGTCTTCATGTTAGCACCTCAGCGGTTGAGTGTGAATGATGCTACCTGGAAAATATTAAACAAATATTAAACATAATATTGACATTGGCAATCCTTTTTTTTATTATCCTGGTATGAGCATAAAATCCACCTACACCATCAAATACGTTGCGTCGAAAACAGGGCTGAAACCTTACCTGATTCGGAGTTGGGAAGCCCGTTATCAGGCTATTTGCCCGCAGCGATCCGACAGCAATCGGCGATGTTTTACCGATAACGATGTCAAGCGGTTGAGATTGTTAAAAAAAGCGGTGGACGAGGGACATCCCATCTCCGCCGTTGCCAAAATGAGCAGCGATGAACTCAGCCGCCTGCTGGAACGGGGTGTGGCGTTGGTCAATCCTGACGACGCCATCGATACCGGACCTGAACCCAGTGGTTGGGACCACGGCACAATGGCTGAACAATTCGTCGAACGGGCGCTTTTTCATACCATTCGGCTGAACCCGTCAGCGTTGGAGCATGTGCTTAACGATGCGGCGGTTGACATGCCCCGACAATCTTTTCTGCAAACGGTGGTGTTGCCCCTGTTTGGAAGAATTGGCGAGCTCTGGCGTCTCGGCGAACTGAAGACCATCAACGAGCACATGGCATCGGTGGTTGCCCGTTCAGTACTATGGGACATGCTGCGCAGCGTCCACTTGTCGGAGGCAGCCCCCCGAATCGTCATTGCCACACCGGTGGGTCACTGGCATGAATTGGGTGCCTTGGCTTCGGCGCTGGCGGCGTCTGAATCGGGCTGGCGCGTCTATTATTTCGGCCCCAACCTCCCGGCTGAGGAGATTGCCTACGCGGCCAAACGATTCAGCGTCAAGGCCCTGGCCCTGAGCCTCTGTCACCTGCTCAACGATCACCGCCTGAGTGGTGAACTAAAAAAACTCCGTCGTCTGGTCGGCAGCGAGTTGCCGATATTTATCGGCGGGGCGGGGATCGAACCGGTTCGCCAGACCATTGGGCAAATCAACGCGGTGGCGGACATCGATCTGGGTGCATTCAGGGATAAGCTTGAAGCGTTGGCCGAGGCGTGAAACACCAATTTATCAATCGATGTCGCAGGGCTTCTCGCAGAGAATTCATCGTGGTTATGTTGATCGGGGGGGGGATGGAGTTAATATGGCCGTCAGCAATAACGCTAGCTGACGGCCATTTTTCTTATTGGACCGGTTTCATGCCGTGCACCTCCGTAAATGCACTCCACTCATCGACTTCGACTTTCCCATCACCGTTGGTGTCGATCATGTCAAAACCGGAGCGCCATTTATCCACGTTGGGCGAGATGAACTCGTCGAATGTCAACACACCATCGCTGTCTGTGTCCAACACGGTCATATCCCAAACCATGTTCATATTCCCGTGACCACCGTAATGGTATCCGGCAAATGCGATAAACGGCAGCGTCAAAGCAGCCACTGCAAGTACAATTGCGTATCTTTTAAAGTTCATATGAACCTCCCGCTCACATATGGAGCATTAATGGTTAAAACTTGAACAAACATTAAACCGTATATGTCATTTGTCAATGCTGATCGATTGAACCGCGATGGCGCGCGCATTCTCCGCCGTTTCTTGGCGCGAAGCAAGAATTCCGCGCATCGGGGTCGAAGCAAGGCGGAGATCCCGCCATTGGGGCCGCGTGGAGGGTTCAATTCGTCTGGTCGGTGTTGATCGAACTGGGCCTCACAAGGCGTTCAGCGTGGTCTGATAGTTATCGGCCTGGGTCAACAATTCCCGCTGCTTATCTTCTTTCATCCGATCCCAGGTCCGAAACATCATCGCCACGCGCGGGTTGTTGGCGAGTTTTTGTCGATGGCGATGGAGAAACGCCCAATAGAAGCTGTTGAAGGGGCAGGATCGGTCACCCGTATTCTTGCGCCACTGGTAATGGCAGTCATCGCAGTAGTCGCTCATCTTGTGGATATAGTTGGCTGATGAGACATATGGTTTGGTTGCCACCATGCCGCCATCGGCGAACTGGCTCATTCCACGGGTGTTAACGATCTCCACCCACTGAACGGCATCGATGTAGACGCCCAGATACCAGCTATCGACTTCATTTGGGTGAACGCCCGCCAAAAGGGCGAAATTACCGGTGATCATCAATCGCTGAATGTGATGGGCATAGGCATGTGCAAGCGATTGGGATATGGCTGTGCGCATACAGTTCATGTGGGTGTCGGCGGTCCAGTAAAAATCCGGCAGGTCGGTCGTATGGCCAAAATGGTTCATCGCTGCATAGGCGGGCATGTGAGACCAGTAGATGCCGCGCATGTATTCACGCCAACCGAGGATTTGGCGTACAAAGCCCTCCACCTGTTCGACGCTTACGGTCGCTCCGGAAGTTGCCCGTGCCCGGGCAACAGCCGCCTGAATGACCTCCATCGGGTGGAGCATTTTGGTGTTCAGCCCAAAAGAGAGCAGTGAATGAAATAGGGACCAGCTGCCGGCTGTCATGGCATCCTGGTAGGTGCCGAAGTGGGGCAGTCGCTTGTCGATGAAGGCTGCCAGCTGACTCAGGGACTGGTCGCGGGTCACGGGCCAGGTGAATTGCTTGGGGTCGATGTCACCGAATGTCGGCACCCCGCAACGGTCGATCATCGCGACAATATCGGAGACGTCGTTGTCGAAAACGGTTGGTGCGGGAATCGGCACGACGCCATCGTAGCGATTGCGATTGCTGTGGTCGTAATTCCACCTGCCCCCCGTGGGTTTCCCATCATCCATGAGGATGTCGTAACGTTTGCGCATAAAGCGATAAAACGACTCCATCAGATACCGTTTCTTGCCTCTGAAGTGCCGGGCGACATCGCTGCGGGACGTTAAAAAATGCTCCGTGTCAACCACGGCCGACGGAACGCTCAGGCGTGATGCGAAGTCTGCCAGCTCGATGTCGAGGCGGTATTCGTCCGGTTGCATGTACTCAAAGCGATCCGCATGGTGCGCGTCGATCAATCGGACCAGATTGCGCTCGAAGGATTGTTCGTTGTGAGGGTCATCCAGGCGAAGGTACACCACCCGGTGTCCCTGGCGGGAGAGGGCCGCGCCGAAATGGCGCATGGCGCTGAAGAACCCGACTATTTTTTGAATGTGGTGCTTGACGTAGTCCGTCTCCTGGCGCACTTCCATGAGCGTGTAAATGGTGTCTTTACGAATCTTCGCGAACCAGCTGTGTTGCGTGTTGAGCTGATCGCCGAGGATCAATCGAAGGGTTACGTCTCTCTTCATCGGTGTCCCTCCTGAAATGGTTGGCGGCCATGTACGGTTCAATCGTTGGCCGCGGGACCAGTTTGATGCTGGATGTGTCCTTGACAGGCATGCGTGGTGACGATGACCACCATAGTACAGACGCGGGCAAACGACCAGTGATTCCTTTCAGGTCGTTTAGAACGGCCTGCGGGCTGTCTTTGCGGCCAAATTTCGATAATTTGTAATATGGATTCTTTTCGAGTTGGTGGTATCCCGCCATCATTTTAACCAAAATCAGTCATCATTGCGGATTTAACGTTTTTGTGCCATCGTTAAGATCATTATTTGTATCTTTTTCGGTTGCCTATCGCCTCACCTTTTCGTGCATGATTCCTGATTGTGGAGTATCGGCACACGCTGGCAGGTAAAAAATAAAATGATTGAACAAAAAAGAAGACAACATCCCCGCTGTGTGAAAAACACGGCAGTCAACTATCATTTCTTGAACCATTCATCGCAGCATGAGGCGATCGCGCGGAATTACAGTCGTTTCGGGATGTATTTCGAGGCACGCCGTTCATTGTCACCGGGAACGATTATCGTCATACGCAGTTTCGGATGCAAAGATCCTGTCGACCCCGATCTCGCACCCGCATTCTGTTCCGGGGACCATGAAGCTTCAGAGGCGTGCCAGGAACTGAAGATGCAAGTATTTGGTGAAGTCAAGCGTTGTGAGATACTTAAGGGGACGACGGAGGCGGCATATGGTATCGCTGTCCGTTACATTGGGCCGGCAACATAGGCCATCTTGTCGCAACCGTCACATGCATTGGCCACAGCCCTCAAGCACCATGGATGGACTGTCTACACCTGTTCTGGTAAAATCAGGATGGCGATCTTAGCATTGAAGGCATGGCGCGGATCAAAGACAAGGTTGATTTATCTCGATCGCTAAGTCCAGTGGGTCGGTGCCGTTTATAGCGCCAGCGTTGACGATTGATCAACTGGAAATAAGGCCCAAAGCTGCAGAAACCGTCTGGGAAAACAATTCATGGGCATTGGGACTGTCTCGAGACTCTTTTTTTGTGTGATGTCGTTTCTGTTTTTGAACGGCTTTATTGGTTTGCCCATTCATCATGCCACTGCTGAACCAGATGCCGAAGAGCTGCTAAAAAAACAAAGCATCGTTTACAGAATCATACCGGAAAAAAGAGGCGGAGAGGGGTTTAAACTGATATACCTCGTGCCAGTTCCGGTCGATGTGTTTTGGAGGTTCAAGACCGACTTTCGTGGTAATTTTCTCCTCAGCAACAAATACATCCAAGAACACCGGCTGATCTATGAGTCGGGCAATGTCACCGTTACTGAGAACAGATATGCGAATGCGCCCAACGAGACATTCAGGTGGCGTACGACCCTTTTTCCTGATCAACACCGCTTGGACTTCCGACTGGAAAACCCTCGGGAATGCGGGCATCGGTTTCATTACGGGTCGATACGAATGGAACCATTCAGATCCTACACCAAAGTCACCCACACCGCTTACTTTGATTTTTTCGGTGCATATCTATGGGCTAACCTTCGTATCGGAGGCGGTATGACATCATTTTTAATGTACACCGCCCGGTGGGAAAAGGAAGCCGTTGCGCGCTCAAGGGACCAATACGAGATTAAGCCGGTCAAATGAAGCGATCGAACACTGAACCCGATGCGCTGCACCCTAAGATCTTAATGACCCTCGTAAATTCCACGGGTAACGCCTGTGAAAGATCAAAAACGATTGTTTGTTCTGTCATGCATTTCAGGGCTGTTTTTTTACCACTCGTGGCCTTACCGCATTTACGGATATCATTCGCGCGGGTGGGTCAATGGCGCACTCGAATAGAACCCTATCTATGACCAACGCTGCTTTTTGGCCTGCATCACCAACCGGTCAATGCGCATCAGCGCCAGCCGGCAGACCAGGCCGTATCCAAGGGCCCAGACCGGCACGGTGAAGGTCAGCCGGCATCGATCCGGCCCAACGGATTCAACCCGGTGGCCGGTGGCCGGAACACCAGCCACGCGCCAATCCCAGTAGGATTCCGATTCGAAGCACTGCACGACGAAGGGCACCCAAATGCCCACCGGTGTGCGGATGCGTCCCGAAGAACCGGCACGGATGAAGCGTTCAGTGCAAACCACCGCCCGCACAGACGGCCCCCAACGGTGCCAGGTCCGGGTATCCGTAACCAGACGCCATACGCTGGCAGACGGTACATCTAACAATTTGCTGAAGGATAGCGTAGGAACCATTTTTTTGGGCGACTGAAACAGGTGGCGGCGATGCAACATGGATCACTGCCACCTGTCTTGCGGTGGTCAGCGAAACCTCAGGTAGCTGCCGGTTTAGGGATTGCCGATTTGTAATTGGCATAAAGCTCCCGGACACGCCGCTTAAGCGACTTAATGCGACGAGAGTTTTCTTGCGGGGCCCACCGTGGCTCACTGATGTTAAACAGGGCATCGTTGATTTCATCGATGACGTGCTCGGTGGCGGTACACCATTCGCCAGTGCAGCGCTGGCTCATGTCTGCCGCTTCCTCGATGTCCTTTTCAAGATCGTTGATTGAGGTTTCTAACGCGTCCATGTAAGTTCCCCATGCTTCAAGAGTATCTTTTCGAAATCGTTCGTTTATCATATTCATCAGCTGGCCTCCTTATTACCCTTGTTTTATCAGTCCAACCTTCCCGCCATCAACCCGACACCCGGATGTTGACGAACCGTAGAGCCATGCTAATCATTCTGTCGCGAAGGTCAAGCACCGCCAGCCGATCGACCCTGTCGAGGCTGTCTGAGGTGCTTCATTCAGTAAAGATGTGCCTTTCATTGTCCAAAAAAAGCTTGTCGGAGTCGACTGAAATTGCTTTAATGCCAATGTCGGTCGGGGACCTGGCGTTCCCTTTCGTCGGCGACCCGGTCTGTGAAACGATGAACGTTTGACCGCTTCCTTGACTATCTTCTCCTTGCTTGTTCAACGTGAGCGGTCAGCCGGACCATGTGCGGTTGAGCGGTTAAGCGTTGCCGGATGGCTTCCAAATTCCCGGGTAAAGTGCCTGAGTCGCCGGTTTTCCTCATAGAACCGCTAAGGGGTGCATCTGCTGGACACTGCCTTAAATAAACTGAATCGGGTGCCCCCCTTCAGATTCAGGTTCGCGGCATTCGGGTTGAAACCGAGATCAACCAAAAGGAGGTGTTCGTGGTCCATCAATTTGACACGGTGATCGTCGGCTCCGGCGGTGCCGGGCTTTACGCCGCACTGGAGGCCAGTCAGCAATCCAAAACAGCGGTTCTCTCCAAACTGTATCCCATCCGCAGCCATACCGGCGCCGCCCAGGGCGGCATCAGCGCCGCATTGGGCAATGTGGAGGAGGACAAACCCGAATGGCACGCCTTCGACACGGTCAAGGGGGGTGACTACCTCGTTGATCAGCAGGCGGCCAACATACTTACCGAAGAGGCTGTCCAGGCCGTCTACGATCTGGAAAACCGCGGTCTGCCATTCAACCGTACGCCCGAGGGACGCATCGACCAGCGTCGCTTCGGTGGGCACACGCGCAATTTTGGCGAAGGCCCCGTGCGTCGGGCCTGCTATGCGGCCGATCGTACGGGTCACATGATCCTGCAGACCCTCTATCAGCAGTGCATCAAAAACGAAGTCGCTTTCTTCGACGAGTTTCAGGTCGTGGATCTGCTGCTGGACGGGACCACCACCCAGGGCGTCGTGGCCGTGGAACTGGCCACCGGCGAGCTGCATGTCTTCGCCGCCAAGGCTGTCCTGTTTGCCACCGGCGGGTTCGGGCGCATTTTCAAGATCACCTCCAACGCCTACGCCAACACGGGTGACGGCCCGGCGGTTTGCGCCCGGCGCGGGATTCCCTTAGAAGACATGGAATTCTACCAGTTTCACCCCACCGGCATTATGGGGCTGGGCATCCTGATTTCCGAGGCGGTGCGCGGGGAAGGCGGCATCCTGCGCAACCGGGAGGGGGAGCGCTTCATGCAGCGCTACTCGCCGACACTGCTGGATCTGGCCCCCCGGGACATCGTCGCCCGGTCCATACTGACCGAGATCCGCGCCGGCCAGGGGATCCGCGGGGATCGCAAGATCGACGACTACGTCCATCTGGACGCCACGCACCTGGGCAAGGCGGTCCTGTCCAGTAAACTGCCCGACATCACCGGTTTCTGTAAGACCTATCTGGGTATCGATCCGGCCGAAACCCCCATACCGGTGCTGCCCACGGCACATTATGCCATGGGGGGCATCCCCACGGATGTGCATGGGCGGGTGATCATGGACGGTACCGGAACCATTGTCCGCGGACTTTACGCGGCCGGTGAATGTGCATGCGTTTCCGTGCACGGGGCCAACCGACTGGGGACCAACAGCCTGCTCGACCTGGTGGTGTTCGGCCGGCGGGCCGGTCAGCACATCGGCGATTACGTGAAGCAGGCCGACATGCCCCAGCCGAATGCCACCGCCGCCGACGAGGCGCGGGCCTTCATCGATCGCCTGACCGACGGCTCATCCGGACCCCACGGCGGGCACATCACGGATGAGATGCAGACCACCATGATGGAAAAGGTGGGGATCTATCGCAATCAAAAAGAGATGCAGGCGGCCGTGGACGACATTCAGGCCCTGCGGCAGCGCTACCGGTCCGTGCGCGTCCAGGACACCGCCAAGCCGTTCAACACCGACCTTCTCGAGATCATCGAGCTGGGCAACCTGCTGGATCTGTCGCTGCTGACGGCGGCAGCGGCACTCGATCGCCGTGAAAGCCGCGGGGCCCACAGCCGGGAGGACTTTCCGGCAAGAGACGACGACAACTGGCTCAAGCACTCCCTGGCCTATCTGGAAGGGGACACGGTCAGGCTTGACTACAAAGCGGTAGACACAAGCATTTGGGAACCCAAACCGCGCACGTATTGATCCCAAGGAGGCGATCATGAACATTATCCTCAACATCCAGCGTTACAATCCCGACGTCGACGACGCCCCCCACTTTAAGGAATACGAGGTGGAGGTGGGTCCCAACCAGCGTCTGCTGGACGCCTTGATGCAGGTCAAACGCTTTCAGGACGGCAGTTTGGGGTTTCGCAAGAGCTGCGCCCACGGCGTCTGCGGGTCGGATGCCATGCGCATTAACGGCAAGGATGGCCTGGCCTGCAAGACCCTGATCAAAGAGGTGGCCCAAAAAGACGGCGACACCGTCACGCTGGAGCCCCTCAGGTACATGCCGGTTCAGCGCGATCTGATCGTCAACCAGGCCGAGTTTTTCAAGAAGTACCGTTCGGTCAAGCCGTTTCTGATCAACGACGAATCGGTGGCGGAAAAAGAGCGCATACAGTCACAGGACGAACGTATGCAGTTCGACGACACCACCAACTGCATCCTGTGCGCGTCGTGCTACTCGGCCTGTCCGGTTTTGCAGGACAACAGCGATTTTCTCGGACCGGCGGCCATCGCCCAGGCTTACCGCTTTATCGCCGACACGCGTGATCGCGGATTCGGTGAGCGTTTGGCCGTGCTGGATCAAGTCGATGGCGTGTGGCCCTGCCAGAACCATTTCAAGTGCACGCAATCCTGCCCGCGTTCCATTCTGATTACCAAGCGGATCAATCAGACCAAACGCCTGATCGAAAAACACAAGCAAAAGAAGGGCGACAACTGACTGCGGCGTCTCAGTGAGGCGTATCGAAAGAGTCGAGCAGCATTTCGGGATGATCGGCATCATCCCCTTTGGCCTCCGGATGGCTGTTGATGAAGCGGGCACAGGCGTTCCAGCGCAAGACGGCATCCTGGTTGTCCGGGTCGCAGCCGGCCAGCGCTTCACCATAGGCGTTCATGGCTTTGACGAACCAATCATAAGCCACGGCGCCCGAACCCGGGCCGCCCTGATTGAAATGAAATTTGGCCCGCCGCTCGAATACAATTCCGGTATAGTAGGATTTGCAGTAGGCGCTGTCCAGCCGGGCCACGATCTCCCGGGCTTGTTCAAAGGAGGGGTTGAGTCCGCTCTCGGAAAACTTGTCGGTCAATGCCAACAAAAGGACGATCAAGGCATCCTGATTGTCGGGGGCGACGGCCAGGATGTCCAGGCAGATGCTTTCGGCCCCGTCCGGTTCATTGAGCATGCGATAGCGTTTGGCCATATCGAGCGCGGATGCAACCGCTTCGGGTTTGAGGGTTCTCAGTTCGACCATATCGACCTCCCTTCCGGTTAAGTTGACAGCAGCCATCAATCACTGGGGACCAATACTATACGAAGTATTCACTTATTTTCAAGAGGCGGTCACCATCCTATGACGGCAACAGGGATCTTTCGTGGACATTGAAAACAAGCTGACCATACTAGCCGATGCGGCCAAATACGATGTCTCCTGCGCTTCCAGCGGCAGCCGTCGGAAAAACAGCGGTCGGCGGCTGGGCAACAGCGCCCCCTCGGGCATCTGCCATACCTACACCGAAGACGGCCGCTGTGTGTCGCTGCTGAAGATCCTTCTTACCAACCTGTGCATCTATGACTGCGCCTATTGCGTCAACAGGTGCAGCAACGATCTCCCCCGGGCGGCTTTCACGACGCGCGAGATCGTCTCTTTGACCATCGACTTCTACCGGCGCAATTACATCGAGGGCCTTTTTTTGAGTTCGGGGATCATACGCAGCCCCGACGACACCATGGAGCGGCTGGTTCGAACCGTGCAGATGCTTCGTGGTCAGGGGTTCAACGGATACATCCATTTAAAGTGCGTCCCATTCGCCAGCCGGCGATTGATTCAACAGGCCGGGCAGCATGCCGACCGGCTGAGCGTCAATATCGAACTGCCCTCCGAAGCCAGCTTGATGCGCCTGGCACAGGATAAAACCTACGCCTCCGTGCTGACCCCCATGGGGGTGATTCGTGAAACCATCGCCGAGACACGGGCGGACCGCAAACGCCTGCGGCATGTACCTGCCTTTGCGCCCGCCGGACAGAGCACTCAGCTGATCGTCGGCGCCAGTCCGGAGTCCGACTATGAGATACTGAACCTGGCTGACGGGCTCTACCGGGAGCAAACCCTCAAGCGGGTCTATTACTCGGCTTATGTGCCGGTGGGCGGGTCACGCAAACCATTGCCGGATTTGCTTGAACCGCCGCTGCGGCGCGAGAACCGACTCTACCAGGCCGATTGGCTGATGCGGCTGTACGGCTTTTCCATCGACGAGGTGATCGACAGCGCCTCCCCCTGGCTCGATCTGACGATCGACCCCAAACAGGCCTTCGCCCTGAGGCATCCGGAACGGTTTCCGGTCGACATCAACACCGCCGACCGTGAAATGATTCTCAGGGTGCCGGGCATCGGACTGAAGTCGGCCAATCGTATTGTCCACCTGCGACAAAAAGGACGCCTTCGACTGGAGCATCTGCGGCAGCTGGGCGCAATCGTTACCAGGGCCCGGCCGTACATCCACTGCGAGGGTTCACCGGCACGACAATGGCCGGTCGCCGGGACAGGCATCCCGGCGCAAGCCGCAGCCATGGCATCACCTCCAGAGGTTCCCGAGGCGTCCTCAAACAGCGCAGGCCGCCGGGTATTTGAAACTGACGGCAGCTTCGAGGGGTTGCTCAGCGCTATTTTTAAGGCCTACACAGACCCGGCCCCACCGGATGCCATTGAACCCGCCGGCATCGGCCAGAGGGGGCTGTTTGAGCAAGCGGTGACCATCAACACCGATCCGGTCACCGCTGATCGGGTGTGGAAGGGGCTGAAGAAACATCTGGGCGCCAAGCGTCGCCGCAAGTTGCTCGACGCTTTCCTGTCGGGCCACGCCGGGGTTGAAACCATGATTTTCCAGCTGGTTGCAGATGCCATCGCCGCCGGCCGCGGCCGCACCGGTAAGACGCATCTGTCGACCTTCATCCAAATCGATAAACTCAGTCGTCAGGTGCGCCTCGAGGCGCATCGCATGAAAGGCTTGGTTCGGTTTGAACAGACCCGCGAGGATGGCTACCTGGCCCTGGTGGCGCCCCGCTACGACGTCTTGCCGCTGGTTCGTCGACATTTCGAATCGCGTTTCGCCGACCAGTGCTGGATTATTTACGATACGCGAAGAAACTACGGGCTCGCCTATGACGGTCGCCACACGCAGGCGATGCAGATGGATGTCGCCGCCTTGGCGGTTGCCTGTCTAAACGACCATGAACAGCTTTGCCAAACCTTGTGGCAGAACTATTACGCGGCCGTCAACGTGCAGGCGCGCAACAACCCCAGGTTGCACCTGAGCAAACTGCCGCGGCGGTATTGGCGGTATCCGACGGAAAAGCAATCTCCGGGGTCGCACCAGACGCATGGCCGATAAAACCAACCCGGCCCACATCCGGCGCCTAGCCATGGTCACACCCGGTAACCGCGAATATCCTCCGGAAAATGGGGAGCGTCGACCACCGACCCAACCGAAACGGATAGCGCTCATGAACGCTCGAGCCACCCTCGTGCTAGCCAACCATCGCCCGGAAACGATTCCAGCGGCGCAGCGGCTGATGGCCCGCCACGATGCGGTCATTCTCGAAGAACCACGCGACCCCCAATTCCTGTCCATGCTCGACGGGCAGATGTCCATCGAGACCTACCTCGAGACCCAGGAATTGGAGTATCCTGAATTCAGCCGCCGCATGGCCAATATCCTGCGCGAACGCCACCGGGCCGGGACCCGGCTCTACCAGATCGAGCCCTTTATCGACCATTTACTGGCCATTCACGAACGGTTCGCCGACGGAGAGGGGCCATCGGATTTGCCGGTGGGCACGGCCCTGCACCGGGTCTACCTGGCCGAACGGGAGGCGACAGCCGCCTTGATCGACTTTTACGCGGTGTCGACCAGTGGTACTTTCGAAGCCACCGTCGAGGCTGTCAAGCGATTTGCCCTCAGCGATGCGCGGCGTTTCGCATTGCGCGACCGGATGCGGGCAGCGGCAATGGTCGATGTCATCACCGCTCCCGGCCGCACATACATCGAAGCCGGACTGATCCATTTTCCCCTGTGGCACGCGCTCAGGCGGCGGCTGCCGAGCGACTTCCCCTTGCGCGTGCATTTTCTGATGGCCGATGCCGTGCGATCCATGGGCTATCGCAGTCACCTGTATGGCCCCGGAGACCTGCTGACCCTGCACTACCGCTTTCACCCGCAGCGTCGATTTCAGGAGGAAGGTCTTCTCGCGGCGCGTGCACTGATCTACAGCAAGCTGATCGCCAAGGAAGAGATGATCGACGCCGGCGAACCCTATCCGCACACCCGCGATGAATTGGAAGTGGGTGCCGTGACGGCCCGCCTCACCTTGACGGACTGCCGCCGCCTCTACCCGCCCATTCGTCGGGCGTCGACGACAACGGCCCGTGAGATGGTGCGGCACTACCTGGGCCGGAAAAAATAGACCGGTATGACTTGAACTCTTTTTCGGGGGCTCAGACAGGTCGGCCATGAACACAGGGAACATGCCGCGATGATCAAAGCGATACTATTCGATTTCGGTCTGGTTATTTCGACCCCGCGTCCGACGGCTTGCTTTCATGCATACGAACGGGATCTGGGGCTCGCCAGGGGCAGCATCAACCGGATCATGTTCGACGGCCCGGCCTGGCGGGACGCCCTGGTCGGTCGACTGACCATGCGAGGCTTCTGGGCGGCCGTCGGCCCGTCGCTGGGCCTGAACCGGCAACGGCAGATCGACGCCTTTCAGCGTCGCTATTTCGGGGACGAATCGGTCAACCCGGATGTCTTGAAACTGATCCGGTCGCTTCACGGCGACTATGGCCTGGCGGTGCTTTCCAATCATCCGCCGGGCCTCGATCAATGGCTGAGCGACTGGGGGATCCGATATCTTTTCGACGTGGTTTATTGTTCCGGTGACGAAGGCCGTGTCAAACCCGATCCAGCG
>JAGTUY010000343.1 GCA_018224455.1 Desulfosarcina sp. | reverse complement strand
CGTGTCGTCCCGTCCGCCTCACCGATGGAAATCGGCGAAATCAGGACCTTGCGACCCGGAAGCCATTTATGCGTATCGGCAACGATATAACGTACCGTCCAATCCTTGTCATCGAACAAAAAACCGTTGCATCGCCCGATTTCGCCGTCCTGGGCACCCAATATGTATCCTTGAATATCTTTTATGCTTCTCAACATTTGCATGATTACCTCCTCATTGGCTTGGTTTAGTCAACAGCTGTCTGCAGCTATTCAAGAAGATGGGGGTGAAGTGTCACGCGTGGTGGCAGGCGCCGTTGTTGTCATTCACTGGTGAACCGATTTTTTGCCTGCTTGATGCTGGCTTCAAACTCCTGCCAGGCGCTTTCCACTCCCGTTTTCAAATCCTGCCATGCATCCGTGCTCGAATTCTTGATCACGGTCAGTTTATTTTCGATCTGTTGGACCTTGCCTTTGATTTCCTGCATCGCCGCTCGATAGCGGGCCCGTTGTTGCGCGTCGATCATTTCTGTCTTGCTCTCCAACCGATCCACTTCAGCATTCCATTCATCCAGTTGGGCCTTGAGTTTTTCAACAAAGATTTCTCTTTCAGACATGCGGCAACTCCCTTCAGATATGCGTGAGTAAATGGCTGTCACCGATGATTTCAATTCCCAGATGCTGGATGCTGAAGGTGGACAACCGATCATGATTGAATATCTTAGCCTATCCATGGGCTCAACGAAATGGGTGCTATAATTGATTCCGAACGGATTGATCACGTATTTGCTAAAAAGGCCATAAAATGGGTATAAAAACAGTCCCCAACACCCAGGCTTCTATACCGGCAGAGATTTCTGCGCACCGACAAGCATGCTCAACAGCTTGGGATGTTCGCTGTATATCCGATATTTCAACATGCGCAGGACCGCTTGGAGATCGCGCCAGCGGGATATGGACAGGGGTTTTTGCGAGGCAGTGTCGATCATATCGGCCACCTGGCGAAGGCTCTCTTTCATGTAGTCGGCGCTGTCCATCCGACTGGCGCATCGGGTGACGGCCTGGATAATCGCGTGCAGTTGGTTGGCATCGAGCCAGATGCCCTGGCAGTTGCTGCAAAGGGATACCGAGGTGTCGGTGGCGCGCTCCTCGAGCCGGGTAAGGTGGTGTCGGCTGCATTTGGGGCAGGTCTTTGAATCCGGTACCACCGCAAAATCGCTGTTGGCCTTCCAGAAATCGATATCCAGCCAGCGCAGATCGGGGTCGGCCGATCCGATGACCTGGTCGAGTTCGCCCTGGTCGAACCAGATGCCGCCGCACTGGGCGCATTCATCGATGGTGACCGGCCCCATTTTCATCGTTTGCATGTTGACTAATTTGCATTGTGGGCAATGCATGGGACACCTTCCTTTCTTGTTTCATTTCAATCGGCAGGGCCATGATCGAATTCGATGATTCGTGCAAATTGCCTGTCCGGCCCCGGTTCCACCCGGTGATACAGCGGGCTGCCCCGTGTCACCCGTCCGCCCATGTCGTAAGTGAACCGGGCCTTTGCCGTGTGCCTGAGCCAATAGCCATAGCTAACGGCGCCACGGCCGTCGTGCGCCGAATGGAAATGGATATTATCATCTTGCGGGGCGGGTCGTGAATCCAACCAGGCGTCGGGTGCCTGCGAAAAAAAGACCGGTACGATGCGTCTGCCGTCTGCCGGTATGGCTGCTTTTGTGTCCGGCAGACGCCACCAGCGGGCCTGACCCGAGTAAAGCAGGGCGCCGGCCGGCAGATCGCGCGTGTAAAAGGACCGTTCGTTGAAGCAGAGAAAATCCAATTGACTTAAATCGTTGCCGGACGCCGGTTTGAAGTAGTATCCCACGAAAGGTCCGAAGGACAGAACACGGTCGTCGACCTGGATCTCCAGGCGATCCACATAGCCTCTCGGCACCATTGGTTTTTCCGGGGGCCTTTGCGTTGGATCCGTCCCACAGGCGGCCAGAGCGAAACACAGGGCGAGCCAGCCCAGCCTAATGCGTCGCCGGTTCATGGTTCCAGATCCTGGAGATCAAATAGATCCCGGCGCAAAGCGCCATCAGAACAACCCCTAACGCCAGGGCATGATTGCCGACTAAACCGGTTACCGTCAACTGGCCCAGGTTGGTCGGATCATACAGCAGGACACCGAAATACAGTCCGCTCAGGGCCAGCTGAGTCGAGCCGGAAATAAACAATCCCAGGGTGCAGCCGCCGGCCAAACGTGAGGCGAAAAGGATTAACAAGCCGCCCAGGACGGTGGTGGCATTGCGTCTGGCTGCCGAATCACCGAAACGGTTGCGCCAGACGGCCGGTACATCCACCACCGGTTTACTAAATGTGCGCCCACCGATGCACATAATAGCTGAACGAGCTGCGCCGGCCCGAATTGCAGTAAACGATGACACCTTTTTGCGGATCCAGCCCACGGTAGAGATTCTGCAGGGCGCCGTAGGATTTGAGCTTCTTTGTCTCGGCATCGTGCCAGTTTTGCGTATAGTCGATGTTAACCGCCGTGGGGATGTGACCCAGCTTCAAGCCGTTGCCCTGCAGGTCTCGGGTGCCCTTCTCGCCCTTATATTCGGCTGGTGAGCGGACATCGATAATCTGGTAGTAGCGATCCCCCAGTTGCCGGTAGACATCCTGCCCGTCGATCAGATCCCGGCCGCGGATTTCCTGCATGGGCGCCTGGTATAGAATTTTTGAAGCATACATGATCGACGCATGTGAATATATGGGGGTGAGAATTGATTCTGCGGTTGTCTGGAATGTAGATCGGATTAGAGAATGCCTGAAAGTATATCGATTACTTAAATTTTTGATTGGCCACATCCCGGGAACGGTGTACAATGAATGCATACCGCAAATGAATGAGCGCATGAATGGGTTTAGAGAACCTTTGTCACACCCAGTCGAAAGGATAGGCGGAATGCCGCCCATACATGATGCTCACGATAACAGATGAAAAATAAGGATCAAAAGGAATCGCCCAAATAAAAGGATGATGATCATAGGAATGACCCAGCCGGGCAACCGCCTGAAAAAATCAATGAATTGTCGGGGATGAGGGGTTTTCAATATCACCACTTTCATAAAAAAGAAGATAGATGATAGGTTTCTTCTCAAGGCCTGCCAATCCTTGTACTGCCGGAAAATCCCCAAGAATAAAGTCTTCAATGTGAAAAACTACAGCTTATATCCGATATCGACGACTGATCGATGGTGTTATTTTTCATTTGCGAAGGAGGTGTAAAGTTAAAATTCGCAAACACTCAGCTTAGCGTTAAAACCATTATGTATACTCCGGGCAAGGGTGAGTTCGTCAAGGAAGCAGCCAGCATGGATACAGCCATCCATCGGCTTATCATTGGGCATCATCACTCCCTTTCGGTGACCGCCGACCATGACGACCGTGAAAGCGTAGGGGTGCTCCGGCTAACGGATGTCTTTGAGTTCGTTAGCGACCGGATACAAAAAGAAAAGGAGTAGGCCGCATGCCACAAACCATTAAACATAATCGACGCATCGCACTGGCATCCCGCCCGCAGGGTGCGCCGGACTTCGGCGATTTTCGTCTGGAGAATGCGCCGGTGACCGAGCCGGCCGAGGGCCAGGCCCTGCTGCGCACGATGTATCTTT
>JAGTUY010000342.1 GCA_018224455.1 Desulfosarcina sp. | reverse complement strand
CTGGAAGTGGCGCTGACCGATGCATCCTGCACGATAGAAGTAGATCTGATTCAAATACGCATGGTGATCCTGGCAATCGTTAATAATGCCAAGGAAGCCATCGTCGATAATGGCATCATTCGGATGGCTGCCAGACCGGTTCAATGGGGCCAGATGCCAGACCGTGTCTGCAGTGAACTCAAGCCTGGAAATTATGTATGTATTGGTATCGAGGATAACGGCAGCGGAATGGACGACACGATGTTGCGCCGATTATTCGACCCCTTCTTTTCGACTAAATTCACGGGAAGAGGGTTAAGCATGGCAGCGGTTTTGGGTATCGTCAAACGACATAGAGGCTGGATTATGGTTTCATCAACCATTGGCAAAGGAACCCACGTTGAGATTTACCTGCCGCAAATCTGCCCCCCCCCAATCGCGCTAGTGTAAATGATGAGGAAAATAGATCAAGGATCCGTTAAGGGTTTAAATTGTAGGAAGCTGCGCCGTCACTTTCAAACCGATCGAAAACCTTCCTTAGTCACCTTTGTGGTATATGAGGCAGGGTTGATCATGCACGGTGATTCAATCTGCTTCGCAAGTGGTTGATCTGCCCGAACCGTATGCCTTCTTCAGCTTCAGGTTCTGCTTAAGGTAGGTTTCCAGCTTCTGCTGCACCCGTCCGTATATCGTTTCAGGCGCGAAGAGGCCCTTGGCGTCCGGCCTTCCGGCGGGCGCTCCGGTGAGGATTTCGATGCCCGCCTCGATGGTGGCGACCTGCCAGATCTTGAACTGTCCCTGCTTAACCGCATCCACGACGCTTTTTTTCAGCATCAGGTTCTTGACGTTGGCTGTTGGGATCATCACGCCCTGATTGCCGGTCAGCCCCTTGCTGCAGCAGACGTCGAAGAATCCTTCGATCTTCTGGTTCACTCCGCCGATGGCCTGGACCTGGCCCTTCTGGTTCACCGAACCGGTGACGGCAATTCCCTGGCGGATGGGGACTCCTGACAGGCTGGAGAGGATGGCGTACAGCTCCGTGGACGAGGCGCTGTCTCCGTCGATCCCGCTGTAGCTCTGTTCGAAGGTCAGGCTGATGGACAGGCTCAGCGGGTAGCGCTGGGCAAAGGTGCGCCCCAGATAGCCGGAGAGGATCAGCACGCCTTTGTCATGCGTTTTTCCGGACAGCTTGGATTCACGCTCGATGTTGATGACGCCGGATTTACCCATGAATGTTTCGGCGGTGATGCGCGACGGTCGGCCGAAGGCGATTTCACCCATCTGGTAGACGGCCAGCGCATTGACCTGACCGACCTCTTCCCCGGCCACGTCGATCATGATGGTGTCTTCCACATAGTTTTCGTGGATTTTCTCTTCGTACAGATTATAGCGGAAGCGATACTCCGTGAAGGCCTTGACCACCTGGAGGGATGTCACCCGGTCGGTATTGTCTTTTCTAGCCCAGTAATCGGCCTCCTTGATAACGCCGACCACTGAACCGAAACGGAGTGAGAGTTTGTTTTTGCTGTCGATGGCTTTTTCAGCATACTCGACCACGGCCGATACCCCGTCTGGGGTAAACGGCAGCAGGTTTTCGTCACGGCAGACACGGGCAATGAATTGGGCATAGAGCCTGACGGTCTCGTCGGTACGGACCACTTCATAGTCGAAGTCTGCCCGCACGCGGAAGATCTTGTTGAATTTGGGGTCGTAGTTCTGGAGTATCTGGAAGGGCTCGTATCCGCCCAGCAGAATGACTTTTACATCCAAGGCCACTGGTATCGGCCGCAGCGAGGCGGTGCCCATACCCATGTCGTGGGCCATGTCCTCGATGCAGAGCATCCTGTTCTGCAGGGCGCGCTTGAGCGATTCCCATACCTTAGGGTGGGCCAACACAGAGGCCACTTCCAGGATGAGAAAGCCGCCGTTGGCCTGCAGCAGAGATCCGGACTGAACCATGGTGAAATCGGTGACCAGGGTGCCCATGAAGGCCTTTTTTTCGATGCGGCCAAACACGTTCTGATAGGAGGGGTTGGTTTCGAACACCACCGGCGCTCCTTCCATGCCGGAGCGGTCCTGCAGCACGTTGACCCGGTAACGGTTTAAGGAAAGTTCCCTGGCATTCTGCGGTGCATCGCCGTTGCCTTCCGTTTCCTGTTGCCGGGGCAGAAAGAGGGCCACATTGTCCACCATGTCTTCCTGCAGTTCCTCCAGGAACTGTAGAATTTCCGGTTGATCCTGGTAATTCTCACGGATCAGGTCCAACCGGTTCTTGACCACGAACCGGGTTAGTTCACCGGCCAATTGCTGGACCTCCTTTTGCTGGGCGTGGTTGATCCGGTTGACTTCCCGCATGGCTGCCTGGATCTCTTCCTGGAAGGACTGAACAGTCTGTTGGATGCCGGCGCGCTCCTGATCGGAAAGGCTTTCAAACGCCTCTTCGGTATAGGGCGCTTCACCGTTCATGGCGATGGTCTGGTAACCTGACGGCGTTTTTTCCAGCTTCAGGTGCTTTTCCAGGGCCAATCGCTCCAACGCCCCGAAGTGTTCCTTGATCTGATGTCCGAAATTTTTCTGGATTTCGATGACCTTCTCACGAAACGGATCCGCCTGGAACGCTTTGGGCAGGCGAATTTTGAGGTCACTGATCAGCCGGTTGAGACTTTTGGCAAAGCGGGCGGCATGGCCGGGATGCACCGGCAGAGCTCTGGGTCGATACTCATCCTTGAAATTGTTGACCATGCACCAGTCCGCCGGCGTGGGCAAGGCTCTGGCCGCCTTATGGATGAGCTCCTGCACGATGGTGGTTTTGCCGGTGCCTTCAGGACCGGTAACGAAGATGTGGTATCCGGCGCTTTTCATCTCCAGCCCGAAGGTGATGGCCCGCACTGCACGCTCCTGACCGATCACCTGGTCCAACGGCTCGATGTCGGCAGTGGTTGCAAAATTGAACATGGACGGGTCGCACAGACAGCGCAGGTCGGAGCGCTTTACTTCGTTTTGGGCGGTCATAGTAGCTCCTCGGGCAACGATGATCAGTTTAATACCAATATGAACATAAGCCGGGCAGACCGGAAACAACAAATTTCAAATCCCAAATCTCAAATAAATTCCAAATTACAATAGCCAAATCTCAAAGATGATACAAACTAACAGCTTATCGTTAATTGTTTGGTTTTTGGCTATTGTGATTTTCGATTTGGGTTTCCGTAACCGTCAGTTTTACCCTGAGAGATAGTTCGTCCAACTGCGCCTTGGCCGCCTCTGACGGGGCATTGGTGAGCAGGCAGGCGGCGCGCTGGGTTTTGGGGAAGGCGATCACGTCGCGGATGGACGGCTCACCGCAAAGCAGCATCACCAGGCGGTCGAACCCGAAGGCGATGCCCCCGTGGGGCGGGGCGCCGGACTCGAGGGCGTCCAGCAGAAAGCCAAACTTCTCCCGGTAGACCGCCGGCTGCATGCCTAACGCTGCAAAGACCCGCTGCTGCAGTTCCATGTCGTGGATACGAATGCTGCCGCCGCCCACCTCGAAGCCGTTGAGCACCAGGTCGTAGGCCCGTGAGCGAACGGCCAGGGGGTCGCTTTCCAGCCGGTAGTAGTCTTCTTCCAGGGGGGCGGTGAAGGGGTGATGCAGGGCCTGATAGCGCTTTTCCACCTCGTCGTATTCGAACATGGGGAAGTGGGTGACCCACACAAAGTCAAACCGGTTGTCGTCGATAAGCCCCAGTTGTTTGCCCAGGTGGTTGCGCAGGTGTCCCAGGGACTCGTTGGTGACTTTGGGCTGGTCGGCCACGAAAAAGACCAGGTCGCCGGGGGCCATGTCGATCCGTTCGGACAGCCGGACCTTTTCCTCGTCGGTGAAAAACTTGGCGATGGGGGATTGCCAGGCATCCTCGCGCACCTTGATCCACGCCAGGCCCTTGGCCCGGTAAACGGCCACGAACGCAGTCAGGTCATCGATTTCTTTTCTTGAAAAATCGATGCATCCCTTGGCGTTCAGGGCCTTGACGATACCACCCTTTTTTACCACGCTGGCGAAGACCTTGAAACCGGAGCCCTCAACGATGTCGGAAATGTCTTTAAGTTCCAGGCCGAAGCGCGTGTCGGGCTTGTCCAGCCCGTAACGATCCATGGCCTCGGTGTGAGTCAGACGGGGAAAAGGGCAGGGCAGTGACTGGCCCATGACCTCGTCGAACAGGCTGGCCATCATGCCTTCACTGACGGCCATGAGGTCTTCCTCGCCCACAAAGGACATTTCCATATCAATCTGGGTGAACTCCGGCTGACGGTCGGCCCGCAGGTCCTCGTCCCGGAAGCAGCGCACGATCTGATAGTAGCGGTCGAAACCGGAAATCATGAGCAACTGCTTGAACAACTGAGGAGACTGGGGCAGGGCATAGAACTGGCCGGCATTGACACGGCTGGGAACCAGATAGTCCCGGGCGCCTTCCGGGGTGCTTTTGGTGAGCACCGGCGTCTCGATGTCCAGAAAACCGTTGTCGTTTAAATAGCGCCGCACCGATGCGCCGGCACGGTGCCGGGTGATGAGGTTGCGCTGCAAGGGCGGGCGCCGCAGGTCCAGATGCCGGTTTTTCAGGCGAATGGGTTCGGAGACATCCACGTGGTCCTCGATCATGAACGGCGGCGTCTTGGCCGGATTGAGAATTTTCAGCTCGTCCACCAGCACCTCGATCTCTCCGGTAGGCAGCTTGGTGTTGACCATGCCGTCGGGCCGCGGCTCAACACGGCCGCGGACGCCAAGGACGAATTCGCTGCGAAGGGTGTGCGCCTTGGCATGGATATCCGGATTGATTTCCGGATTGAAGACCACCTGGGTAATCCCCTCCCGGTCACGAAGGTCGATGAAAATCACGCCGCCGTGATCCCGCCGTCGCAGGACCCAGCCCATCAGAATGACTTCCTTGCCCATATCTTGGGCACTCAAGGCGTTGCAGTGATGGGTTCTTCTCATGTCGCCGAGGATCTCAGCCAATGGAGTGCTCCTTTTTGGAAAATGTTTCGATCAACGTGTCCAGAATCAGACCCACGGGGATCTCTCTTTGGGTTTTGGTGGCCATGTTTCGAAGCACCACCGTTCCCGATTCCAGTTCACTATCTCCCACGATGAGCACCCGACCGACACCCGCGCGGTTGGCTTGCTTCATCTGGGCCTTCAGGCTATTGTCCCCATATTCCATGGCGGTCCCGATGCCTTTGAGCCCCAAGGCAGTCGACCATTCGAAGGCGAGTTTTTTGGCCGGATCACCCAGGGCGGCGATATACAGGTCAGGCGGCCGAATGGCCGCCGGGGCGCCCATAGCGACGATTTCCGCCAGGCGGTCGAAGCCGATGGCAAAGCCGATGGCCGGGCCCTCAGGCCCGCCCAGAGAGCCGACTAGTCCATCGTAGCGCCCACCGCCCGCTACGGCACTCTGGGCGCCCACCGCGCCGGTCTGGATTTCGAAGGCGGTGCGGGTGTAGTAATCCAGCCCGCGCACCAGCTGTTTGTCTATGCTGAACGGAACGCCCAGTTGGGCCAGCATATCGGCGACCGTCGAAAAGTGGCTGCTGCAGTCGTCGCACAGGTAGTCGATGATGGCCGGGGCACCCTTCATGGCCTCCCTGCACGCGGGAACCTTGCAGTCCAGTACCCGCATGGGATTGCGGTCTTTCCTGCGCAAACAGTCGCTGCACAGGGATGAGGCCGCCTCGGCGAGCAGCGTAGACAGGGCTTCCTTGAACCGGGGCCGGCAGACGGGGCAGCCCAACGAGTTGACGTGGGCCGTGGTGTCGGTCACGCTGAGGCGCTCGAAGAGGGTGCGCAGCAGAAAAATCAGTTCTACATCCGCGAAAGGCGCCGCCACACCGAAAATTTCCGCATCGATCTGGTAGAACTGGCGATAGCGGCCTTTCTGAGGCCGCTCCCGGCGGAACATGGGGCCGATGGTGTAGAATTTGCGAACGGGGTCCTGGGCGTACATCTTGTGCTGGATGTAGGAGCGGCAGATGGATGCGGTGGCCTCGGGCCGCAGGGTCAGCTGGCCACCGTTGCGGTCGGCAAAGGTGTACATCTCCTTTTCCACGATATCCGTGTCTTCACCAATGCTTCGCGCGAACAGCGCGGTCTTTTCCATGATGGGAATGCGGATTTCCCGGTAGCCGAAATCTTCGAACAGGGCGATGGCGGTGTGTTCGATTTGCTGCCACAGCTCGGTTTCACCCGGCAGGATGTCCTTGAATCCTCTGATCAGTTGTATGTTTGGCGGGCTCATGGGTTTAACAATACCTTTCGGGCTGCCTGCAACCCCATCGTCAGGTGTCGCTTGGGTCTGCCGGCGAACGTTTACGCGTAAACCTGAACACCTATCCCAGGCGTTCGCTGATAGTCAATCTTATTTTGCTAATGATGGTCCGGATTAACAGCCCTTGCGGCAAATGGCAATCGTTTTGTAAATTACCGGAATAAAGGCGTTGTGGCCATTTCGCATTGTTGACAGGGGTCCTTATTTTGGATACCGTGATGTTCTCTTCCATAGCGGCCAAAAACCAGCAATCAGGATGGCACCATGATCATCGGGTTGGATGTAGGCGGTACCCATACGGATGTGGTTCTTTTGGGAAAAGAGGGGCTGCTGCGGCAGATCAAGGTCCGCACCAATTCGTCGGACCTGTTTGCCACCGTGCTAGCGGGCCTGGAAAAGATCACCGAAGGCATCGACCCCGCCCGTATCAGTCGGGCGGTACTGTCCACCACCCTGACCACCAACCGCATCGTGCAGGGTCGGATCCCCGAGGTGGGGATGATCGTTTCCGCCGGTCCAGGAATGGATCCCGAACTGTTTCGAACCGGCGAGCATTACTACACGGTCATCGGGGCCATCGATCACCGGGGGCGCGAGATTGCGCCCATTGATGCGGGTCGGGTGCTGAAGGTGGCCGACAGTCTGAAAAAGAACGGCATTCGATACGTGGGGGTGGTGTCCAAATTTTCCGTGAGAAACCCTGCCCACGAAGTGGCTATCGGTGATCTTCTCGGCGATCGCTTCGAAAAGGTGTTCCTGGGCCACCGCATCGCAGGGAAGCTCAACTTTCCGCGCCGCATTGCCACCACTTTTCTCAATGCCTCGGTCTACCCCGTTCACAAGGATTTTTTCGAGGCCGTGGTCAATTCATTGGCCAAAAAAGGGCTCCGCATGCCCATCCGCATCCTTAAACCCGATGGCGGGAACATGCGTTTCGATGCCTCCATCGACCATCCGGCCCAAACCATACTTTCCGGGCCGGCGGCCAGTGTCATGGGCTCCGTGGCCTTTGCGCCCAAGGATGAAGCCTGCCTGGTGCTTGACGTCGGCGGCACCACGACAGACATGGCGGTGCTGGTCAACGGCGCACCGCTGCTGGATCCGATGGGAATTAGCATCGGGGAACACCAGACGCTGATCCGCTCCCTGGCAACGGTTTCCATCGGTGTCGGTGGAGACAGTGCGGTGCGGGTGGTGGATGGAAAAATACATATCGGACCTGACCGGCTGGGCATGGCCATGGCCTACGGCGGGCCGGTGCCCACCCCCACGGACGCTATTTTTTTGCTGGGCATCGGCCATGGGGGCGATCCGGAAAAAGCCCGGGAGGCGATTCAATCGGTGGCCGAAGCATTAGGAACCAATCTCCAGGATGCCGCCCGTCGGATTTTTGAGCAGGCCTGCCGGACGATTCTGGATGAAGCCGGATCCATGGTCGACCGGATCAACGCCAAACCGGTTTACACGGTCCACGAGTTGTGGGAGGGCCATCGCCTGCAGCCCCGTCAGATTCTGGTGCTCGGCGGCCCGGCTCCCTGGTTTGCCAAGGGTTTGGAGCGCTTGAGCGAGAGTCGGGTGACGGTGGTTCCCCGGTGGACAGTGGCCAATGCCATCGGTGCCGGTCTGGCCCGCACCACCTGCGAGGTGACTTTCTTTGCCGATACGGAGCGGAAAATCGCCACCGCACCGGAGGAGAATTTCACCACCGTGATTCCGTCGACCTACACCAAGGAAGACGCCATCAACGCGACCCTGGATCTGCTTCGCCGAAAGGCCATTGGCCGGGGCGCCAATCCCGAACACCTGGAACTGGAAGTCCTCGAGGCGATGTCGTTTAACATGGTCCGCGGATTTCATACCACCGGCAGGAACATCCGGGTTACGGCCCAGGTCAAACCCGGGCTGATCCACGGCTACGACCCGATTGCGGAAAAAATTTTAGACAGCAGTTTTCCCTGAAACTGGAGTCCGCCATGCTGCGCGCAAAAAACAGAACCGGCCTGGTCTTTTTCCCCGCATTCGACTGGGCCATCAGTCCCACCCACCCGGAGCGTGAAGAGCGTCTGCTCTACACCCAGGACCAGGTGTTCGAAGAGGGCCTGCTGGACATCGAGGGCATCATCGAATACAAACCCGACCTGGTTACCAAAAAGGATGTCCAGCGGGTCCACTTTTGCGTGCCGGACCTGTGGGCGGTGATGACCGAGTCCCATTTCATCAGCGCCGGCGGTGCCAAGACCATTGCCATGGCGGTGATGGACAAGCAGGTGGAGCGCGGGTTCGCCCTGGTACGGCCGCCGGGGCACCATGCCAACCGGGTGGTCCACGGTGCCAGAGGGTTCTGCAATGTCAATATCGAAGCCATCATGATCGAGTATATCCGTAAGGCGTACGGGGTCAACCGGGTGGCCATCGTGGACACCGACTGTCACCACGGCGATGGTACTCAGGATATCTACTGGCACGATCCGGACACCCTGTTCATTTCCATCCACCAAGACGGCCGCACCCTCTACCCCGGCTCGGGCTTCTTGAGCGAACTGGGCGGGCCCAATGCAGTGGGCAGCACCATCAATATCCCGCTGCCGCCCAACACCTCGGGGGAGGGGATCCTGCATGCCATTCGCGAGGTGGTGCTTCCCATTTTGAAGGAATTCCAGCCGGACATTGTGGTCAACTCTGCCGGACAGGACAACCACTATTCGGACCCCATCACCAACATGAATTTTTCGGCCCAGGGGTATGCAGAGCTGACGACCCTGCTCAAACCCGACATCGCTGTTCTGGAAGGCGGGTATGCCATCGAGGGGGCGCTGCCTTATGTGAATGCCGGCATTATTCTGGCCATGGCCGGCATGGATTACAGCCACCTTCAGGAGCCCGATTTCGACCCCGTGAAAATCCGGCAGTCTGCGGAGGTTTCCCGTTGGGTGCACAAAATCTGCGACAAGGTGCTGGAGAACTGGCACCAGCGGCGGCACCTGGCAGACGTCTGCCGGGGTGATTACCAACTCATGAACCGGGACCGCGACATTTACTACGATACAGACAATATCCATGAGCACCAACAGGAGACCATCCGGGTTTGCGACAGCTGCGGGGGCGCCCTGAGAATCGATTCGGCCGCCCGGGGCATGAAACATATCCTGGCGGTGCACATTCCGCGAAACGTCTGCGAGAGTTGCCGCAAACAGGGCTACCTGTGGTATGATTCGGCCGATACGACCCGATACGACAAGGTTTACCTCCAGGATCGTTGCGGGGATGTAATTACAGAAAAAAGTCAGGCGAACTAACCCAAAAAAAATCTTAAATAACAAACTCCAAATTACAAATCTCAAATAAATTCCAAATTACAATGTCCAAGTCCCAAAAAGGGCGAAAACCGACCGATGATTGTCATTTGGGTTTTGGGTATTGTGGTTTGACCTTCATTTTTCCTCGACGAGATCCCATGTCTTACTCCCGACAAGCCGCCATTCGATCCAACCTGGAGCGACGGGCCCGGGTAATCGACGCCGTCCGCGCCTTTTTTTCCGCAGCGGGATTTCTGGAAATTGAAACACCGGTGCGCATCCCGGCACCGGCGCCGGAGGTCCATATCGACGCCCAGGAGACGGGAGACTGGTTTTTGCAGACGTCACCGGAGCTTTGCATGAAAAGGCTCCTGGCCGCCGGCTATGAGAAGATCTTCCAGATCTGTCGGTGTTTCCGCAAAGGAGAGCGCGGTGGCCGCCACGTGCCGGAGATGACCCTGCTGGAGTGGTATGCGACAGGCCTGAATTACCTGGAACTGATGACTCAGTGTGAGGCGTTGATCGGTTTTGTGGCCGCCCGAACGGATATCGGTCGGCGGCTCGTCTACCAGGGGCATAGGGTGGACCTGACACCGCCCTGGGATCGCTTGACCGTGGCCGAGGCCTTCGAGCGGTTCGGTGGGATGACGGCCCAACAGGCACTCGACAGGAAATGCTTCGACGAGATCATGGGCCTCGACATCGAACCCCAGCTTGGAATGGCGCGGCCGCTTTTTCTCTACGACTATCCGGCCCGCTGTGGCGCACTGGCCCGGCTCAAACCGGCCGACACCTCATTGGCCGAGCGTTTCGAACTCTATATCGCCGGCATGGAACTGTGCAACGCCTTCAGTGAACTCACCGATCCGCTGGAACAGCGCGCCCGTTTCGACGCCGATAGCCGTGCCAGAGGGGCGATGGGCAAAACGGTTTATCCCCTTGCCGAACCGTTTCTCAAGGACCTGGAAGGCATGCCGCCGGCTGCCGGAAATGCGCTGGGACTCGACCGGCTGGTGATGCTTTTTACCGGCGCGGCATCCATCGACGAGGTGGTTGCATTCACTCCGGAAGACCTTTAACGCCAAGGAGACCAACCATGAGCGATCTCAAACGCACAATTTTATACGACTGCCACGTCAAGTCAGGCGCCCAGATGGTACCGTTCGGCGGATGGGACATGCCGGTCATGTACGGCGGGGGGATTCTGGCTGAACACCTGGCCACCCGCAAGGGTGCTGGACTCTTCGATGTCTCCCATATGGGCCGCTTTGTGTTTCGCGGGTCCAGGGCGCTTGAATTTTTACAATATGCTCTGACCAACAACGCCGAAGCCCTCGATGCGCTCGACAGAGGCGCCCAGTACACACTGATCCCCACCGAAGCCGGTACGGCGGTTGACGATGCCTATCTCTACCGCTTCGAAGACGATGAATATCTGCTGGTGGTCAATGCCGGCAACCGTGACAAGGACTGGCAGCATTTCCAAGAACTGCTGAAGAAATTCGATCAGGTAACACTCATCGACCGCAGTGACGATCTGGCCATGGTATCGGTGCAGGGGCCGATATCCCGTTCGATGGTGTCTGCGATCATAGAGAACGGGCGCTTGCCGGAACCCGCCAGAAACGCACTGAGCACGGTGACGATCGCCGGTGCCACGGTTTTGCTGGCCCGCACCGGATACACCGGTGAGCCGTTGGGGTTCGAGTTGTTCATACCCCGCCATGCGGCGGTTGACGTATGGGACCTGCTGGTGAAAAAAGGAGCCACGCCCGTTGGCCTGGGGGCTCGTGACACCCTGCGGCTGGAAGCGGCGCTGCCCCTTTATGGTCATGAACTGGGCAAGGATTCCGACGGAAATGAAATACCCATCTTTGCCTGCCCGCTGGCCAAGTTCGGCGTCAGTTTTTCTGCGCTGAAGGGCGATTTTATGGGGCGTCCTTCCCTGGCGCGCCAGCACGACGCATTCCGCAAAATTCTCTTTCGGGATTTCTCGGCCATGGCGGATCTGCCGAGGATGATCCGGCCGCTGGTATTGGCCGGGCGCGGCATCGCCCGCCAGGGAGCCAAGGTTTTTGAAGGTGAAAGACTTGTGGGGGCCGTTACCAGCGGCACCGTGGTGCCTTATTGGGAATTTACAGGACAGCGCGTTTATGCCGACCCCAGTGATACAAATCAG
The DNA here is from genome assembly GCA_018224455.1 of Desulfosarcina sp. Lineage (GTDB taxonomy): Bacteria > Desulfobacterota > Desulfobacteria > Desulfobacterales > Desulfosarcinaceae > Desulfosarcina. Next base: position 11,470 of record JAGTUY010000342.1, on the reverse strand, counting down.
CGGCGCTCCATCTGCCTGGCCTATCTTAACAGCGATATCCTCGACGAAGCGCCGCTGTCGGTTGAAATCCGCGGGAAACGGGTGGCAGCCATGGCGGTGCCCTATCACATGCGCAGCGAATCGCCACCGTATACCCGGCCTATTTTGTATGACCATGGCCGTGGGCGAAAAGTCGTTGAATCGGATACCACCCAGGCCGATGCCCTGCGCCTCTTGAAGATGGCCACGGCCAACCACCACTGGCGGCAGCAGGCGTGCATCAACCTGATCCCATCGGAGATGACCGCCTCTCCCCTGGTGCGCCTGCTTTCCATCACGGATCCCTCCTTTCGTTACGCCGAGCACCGCAAACTTAAAGCCTACTACGATGCAGAGGTGTTCTACTACCAGGGCTGCGATTTCATCGATGAGGTCGAAGCACTGCTGGTCAAGGAAATGAAGCGTTACTTCGGGTGCGCCGAGGTGGAGACCCGGGTGATCAGCGGGCAGATGGCCAACACGGCCGTTTACAGCGCCATGCTGGATTATATCAACCGGGCCGACCGCAAGTGCGAACCCCGGCGGATGCGCAAGGTGATGAACAACCACATCGGCAAGGGCGGCCACCTCAGCGCGCAGCCCATGGGCGCCCTCAGGGATTTCGTGGCCCGGGATCCTGCCACGGAGCGGCCGGCGGTGGTCAACTTCCCGGTCCTGACGGACAATCCCTTTCGCATCGACGTGCCGGCCACGCTGAAGCTGATCGACCGGCACCGGCCCGAGTTGATTATCTTCGGCAAGAGCATGGTCATCAGCAAGGAGCCGGTCGCCCAGGTCAGGGCCTTTTTGGACCAGCAGGGCATCGACGCGGTGGTGATGTACGACATGGCCCACGTGCTGGGGCTGGTTGGACCGCACTTCCAGGACCCGTTCAAAGAGGGCGCTGACCTGGTCACCGGTTCGACGCACAAGACTTTTTTTGGTACGCAGCGGGGTGTGGTGGCCAGTGGCTATGAAGCGTCCGATGAGCGTTTTGTCCTCTGGGAGGCCATTGAGCGGCGGACCTTTCCCGGATCGGTGTCCAACCACCACCTGGGGACCCTGGTGGGACTCTTGCTGGCCGCCTATGAAATGAACCACTTCAGGGATGCCTACCAGTCTGCGGTCATATCCAATGCAAAGGCATTCGCACGGGCACTTTCCGATTGTGGACTGCATGTGGCCGGTGACCCGGCCGTGGACTTCACGGAAACCCACCAGGTGTTGGTGGACGTCGGGTATGCCAGGGGGCCTCAGATCGCCCGGCGCCTGGAAGCCAACAACATTATCTGCAACTATCAGGCGGGGCCTGAAGATGAGAGCTTTTCCGCTTCTGGCATGCTGCGCATGGGGGTGTCGGAAATAACGCGCTTCGGCATGGGCCATCAGGGATTTCAACAACTGTCCCAGCTGATGCGGGATGTCGTCATGGATGACAAGCCAGTGAAGGAAGCGGTGTCCCGGTTGCGAGAGCAATTTCTGGACATGAGGTACTGTTTTGACGGTGATGTGTTTGAAGAACCGATGAAAAAGTTGATGAAGATGCTGATGTAACGATTCATCCATCTTAAACAGAAAAAGCAGGCCATACACGGCCTGCTTTTTTCCCTTCCGCATCAGCGAAAAGCGCTGAAACTATTTCCCACTCGCCTTCAAGGAGATCCCTGATTTTGTCTTGCGAACGGTGAACTTGTTGCCTTGTGCAAAACCCATTTCATCAATCATCGATTTTGGAATGACGACACTGCCGCGTTTGCTCACCAGAACTTCTTTAGCTGTGTTGGCTTTTGCTTTTTTGCGCCCGGACTTGATTTCCGGTGCTTTGCCAGCTTTCATCAAGGCATCGAGATAATGCGCTCTGAATTGTGCAGCGGTATTGAATTTAAACTCTTTCATGATTTCCTGCTGATGCTTCCCGCTTTCGACTATCTTGATTAACTTGGCACCGTCGATCTTCTTTTTTGATGGCATTTAAATCTCCTTTTTTTGTTAATTCCGATGAATAAAAAGACACCATTTACCACAGTTGTTACGATGAAAATTTAATCAAGTTAAATATAAAAAATATTTTTTATATTTGGCATGAATGCAATAATATAATCAACCTTTTTTTGAAAATATACGGTTCATGGCATGTCTTTTCCGGTTGTTTAACCGATGCTGCAGGGAAATTAAAAGGAAATAGTTGATAACCTTCAACGCGAATGTAAACCGCTGATGGATCGATTCTTTTTTGGTCGTCCACGGGTTCAGCGATTAAGGGTGCACCGAAATCTTGTCTAACGTAATCACTTACGATAAACGCTGATTCCTTGCCGTTTGGTGCCCTATTTGAACTGATCTTCTTCGGTGCTGCCGGACATGGCCCCCACCGAGGAATCCCCAGCGCTGATCGTATCTATCAATCGGTCAAAATAGCCGGCCCCGACGAATTTCTGGTGGGTGGTGGCCATGTAGCCGTCTTCCTTGCCGAAGCGAAATTCCTCTTCCTGGAACCGGGAGTAGGCCAGCATGCCGTTTTTGCGGTAGTTCATGGCCAAGTCGAACATGCCCAGGTTCAGGGCATGGAACCCGGCCAGGGTGACGAACTGGAATTTGTAGCCCATGGCCCCGAGTTCGCGCTGAAAGGTGGCGATGGTGGCATCGTCAAGGTTGGCTTTCCAGTTGAACGACGGGGAGCAGTTGTAGGCCAGCAGTTTGTCGGGAAACTTCTCGTGAATGCCTTCGGCAAAGCGCCTGGCCTGATCGATGTCCGGCTTGGACGTTTCGCACCAGACCATGTCTGCGTAAGGGGCGTAGGCCAGGCCGCGGGCAATGGCGGATTCCACGCCATTTTTTACGTAGAAGAAACCTTCGCTGGAGCGGGATTGGCTGAGAATAAATGGCCGGTCCCGCTCGTCAATATCGCTGGTGACTAGCTTGGCGGCATCGGCGTCCGTTCGCGCCACGAGGATGGTCGGCACGCCGCAGACGTCGGCGGACAATCGGGCCGCCACGAGTTTAGCCACCGCCTCCTGGGTCGGAACCAGCACCTTACCGCCCATGTGTCCGCATTTTTTGGCCGAGGAGAGCTGGTCTTCGAAATGCACCCCGGCGGCGCCGGCCTGGATCATCTGCTTCATCAGTTCGAAGGCGTTGAGCGGGCCGCCGAACCCGGCCTCGGCATCGGCGACGATAGGGGCGAACCAGTAGGGGCCGGTCTTTCTTCCGTCCAGCACCTGAATCTGGTCGGCCCGCCGCAGGGCGTTGTTGATGCGCTGGACCACCGCCGGCACGCTGTTTGACGGATAGAGGCTCTGGTCCGGGTACATCTCACCGGCCAGGTTGGCGTCGGCGGCCACCTGCCAGCCGCTCAGGTAGATGGCCTTGAGACCGGCCTCGACCTGCTGAACCGCCTGGTTGCCCGTCAGCGCCCCCAACGCCGGCACATAGTCTTCGTGCTTGATCAGGTACCAGAGCCGCTTGGCGCCGATGGTGGCAAAGGTGTAGGCGATGGTCAGGTTGCCTCTCAGCTTGAGCACATCTTCGGCCGAGTAGGGGCGGACGATGCCCTTCCAGCGCGGGTCATTTGCCCAGTGGGTTTCCAGTTCCTCGCGTTCGTCGGCCACCACTTCGTGACAGGTCAATCGTTGGCAGATCTCTTGGGCTTTTTCTTCTATGGTCTTCATCTTGCCTCCCCTTGTGTAAAACTTCATTTCCGCGCTGGAGACGCAGCAGCGGCCTCCAGCCGCAATATATAAAACCACCTTAAACCAACTTGTCGCGGCTGGAAGCCGCTTCTACACCAAAAAAGGATGCTCGTGCCAAATCGTCCATCTGGCATCTGGACTAGCCCTCCAGATGATCGTAGGCCTTCAATGTCAAAAACTCAGCCAGGCTGTCGGCGGCGATGATTTCGTCGAACAGACTGGCGGCCTGTTCGTACTTGACCTGTTGAAAATGCGTATCGCCCACCTCGGCTTTGATCTTCTCCATCTCCTCCTTCATCATCGAACGAAACAGGTCCAGGGTGATCTTTTTCCCGTCGTCGAGCGCCGCATCGGGGTGGTTGATCCACTGCCACAGCTGAGCCCGCGAAATTTCGGCGGTGGCCGCGTCTTCCATGAGGTTGTACAGGGGGACGCACCCCAGACCCGAAAGCCAGTTGGCCATGTATTGGATCCCTACGCTGATGTTGGTGCGCATGCCCGTTTCGCTGATGGTTCCGGCAGGCACCTTCAGTAAATCCGCAGCCGTGACGTGAACGTCTTTTCGCACCCGGTCGATCTGGCTGGATGCGGGCATGGCCTTGTCGAATTCTTCCATGGCGATGGAAACCAGACCCGGATGGGCCACCCAGGTGCCGTCGTGGCCGTCGGTGGCTTCACGGGTCTTGTCCGCCCGCACTTTTCCCAATGCCTCGAGATTTTTCTCCGGGTCATTTTTGATGGGAATCTGCGCGGCCATGCCGCCGACGGCATAGGCCCCGCGGCGGTGGCAGGTCTTGATCGCCAGCAGCGAATAAGAGCGCATGCAGTGGCGGGTCATCGTGATCTGGGCCCGGTCGGGGAACAGATAGCCGGGAACATTTTTGAAGCGTTTGATGAAACTGAAAATGTAATCCCAGCGTCCGCAGTTCAGCCCGGCACTGTGGTCCCTGAGCTCATAGAGAATTTCATCCATTTCGAAGGCGGCCATGATCGTCTCGATGAGCACCGTTGCTTTGATGGTGCCGGTCGGGATGTTCAGCGCCTCCTGGGCGGCGATGAAGACGTCGTTCCACAGCCGTGCCTCCAGGTGGCTCTCCATCTTGGGCAGGTAAAAATAGGGCCCGCTGCCCCGGTCCAGAAGGCGCTTGGCGTTGTGGAAGAAGAAGAGTCCGAAATCGAACAGGCTTCCCGAAACGGGCTGCCCGTCAACCAGAACATGCTTTTCCACCAGATGCCAGCCGCGGGGGCGCACGATGAGGGTGGCGGTCTGGTCATTCAAACGGTAGGTTTTGCCTTCCGGGGTGGCAAATTCGATGGTCCGGTTGATCGCGTCGCGAAGGTTGACCTGTCCGTCGATGGTGTTCGCCCAGGTGGGGCTGTGGCTGTCTTCGAAATCGGCCATGTAGGTCTTTGCCCCGGAATTGAGTGCGTTGATGACCATTTTTCGGTCCACCGGACCGGTTATTTCCACCCGGCGGTCGGAAAGGTCCTTGGGCACCGGGGCCACCGTCCAGTCACCATCCCGGACGGGTTTCGTATCCGGCAGAAAATCCGGCAGCTTTCCGGCGTCAATATCGGCCTGAACCGTCTCCCGGCGGGCGATAAGCTCCCGCCGACGGGTGTCGAACCGACGGGCAAGTGTTCTCACAAAGCGCAGGGCTTCGGGGGTCAGGATGCTGCTGAACGCGTCGGTGACCGGCGCGTTGATGGTGACGCCATCGGGAATGCGGGTGTTGCTCATCTGATCCTCCTTTTGTGTATTGATAATGCCGCCCTTAACAGTCGTTAAAGCCGGTAACGAGGGTGATAGGGGCGGATGTGTCGGATGTGCCCTGAACGGATTTCATCCTGAGCCTTTACCCAGAAGTCCGGTGCCAGCAGGTCGGCGTGCTGGCTTAAAAAAAGGTCCCGATGTCCGGGTGAGAGTCCCAGAAAACGGGAAAACTCCTCGGGAAAGACGTCGTCCTCTTCCACGGTGTACCAGGGTTCGGCCGCCATCTCTTCCATGTATGACCGGGCCTGGGGGATTTTTCTGAACCGGCAGGTGGTCAATGGCACAATTTCATCGTAGTCGTAAAACACCACACGCCCATGGCGGGTCACACCGAAGTTTTTGAGCAGCAAGTCCCCAGGAAAAATGTTGGCGAAAGCCAGATCCTTGATCGCATTGCCGAAGTCCACCACCGCGGCTTCGGTCTTTTCTCTGGTCTGCTCTTTCAGGTAGATATCGAGCGGGGTCACCCGGCGCTCCAGGTAAGCATGGTCGATGATCACGCGATCGTCTACCAGGTGAACGGTCTGGCCGGCCTCGGCCGTGAGGTGATCGATCAGATCGTCGGAAAACCAGCAGCGGTCGAATGAGAGGTGTTCGAAGGCGTGGGCTTCGATGAGTCTTCCCACCCGGTAGTGGTTGAACACGAAGTTGTATTGTTCGATGACCTTGTTTCGGGTGGTTTTCTTGGGGGTGTCGAAGCGGTCTCGGATCAGTTTGACCACCATTTCATGGTCGGCCATGTCAAACACCACCATTACCATACCCCGCTTGCCCGGCGATATGAGGAATTCGCCGTCCCCACACTCCGCCGTGTGCCGACAAACATCCTGGTAAAGCACCGTCTTGCCGTGTTTGAAATAGCCGATGGCAGAGTAAATCTCGGCTTCAGGTTTGGCAGGCATGATGGACTTGAGAAAAACGACCAGTTCGCACAGCTTTTCAACCGTTACGTGAAAGGCTGAGCGGGTGTAGGAAAAGACGATGCTCAGCCCGTCTGTGTCGAGCAGCAGGGCGTCCACCACCACACCTTCCGATGAATGAAGCAGCGCCATAGCCAGCGGGATCAGCTGTTTTCCAGACACCACACGTCCGATGAGATAAGCGCCCTGACCGCGGTAGAAGATGTGACGAATCATTTCGATGCGAACCGGCTGGACGCGGTCGTTGATTTTGCCGAGCTGTTTTTCCACGCGTTCCACGATCCGGGGCATACTCCTGCCCAGGGATGCGCGGTCGATCTTGAGGTCGCTGTAGTCGGAAAGGATCTGTCGGATGGCCGGTTCAATGGTTCCCGCCAACGGGTAGGTCCTGAAAACGGATTCCGTTGGGCACGGCAGTAACGGCTGGTGGTCATCGTCGACGAACTCGATCCGGCGATTCACCCCGACGGTGCCGAAAACACGGCGGGTGACCGAATTGAAAAAGGTTGCGGCCAACGCCCGGTCATCCACACCCGTGATGCGGGCGGCGTAGTCGGCTTTGGCGTCGACCCATAACGCCTCCTCGGCGATCCGCTCTTCGAGCAGGCTGCGGATGTGGATTTCTGTCTGGTCGACGACCGTTGCGTATAAATTCAGCCTCTCGGTGGTGTCGGCCTGGACCTGTTCCCACTGGCGGTTCATGAATCGTCCGGGTGCACGCAGCGTAACCCGGCGAAAACGATCCTCATAGCTGCAGAACCGCTCATGGATGCAGCTGGAACAGCTTTGTGCCAATGGTTCGATCGTCATCTTCAGACTACTTGATCGGGGCCGGGCTGCAAAGATGGGCCTCTTCCATGGCCACACGGCCGCATCCATCGCATACATATTTCATTTCCGCCAGCTTGTCCTTGCAGACGTGCTTGATGTCAACGTCGGCTGTACCGCAGAAACCGCATTTTTCTTTATCCCCGCAAGGATTGCACAGATGCCCCGGTGATTCGGCAATGGCGCCGCAGCGCTTACATGTGTAGGCCATAACGATGCTCCTTTTTTCAGTGAGTGGATAATGGAATAAAAATGATACTTGATTGGATAATGTCAAACGGGCAGGCCCCCAGGCGAAGCCCGCCAGTACCTCAGAAGGCACCCGAGTTCAAAATCGGGCAAGGTGATTCCAACAGGCCGGGCCATTGCCCGACAACTAAGGCAGGGTGCCTGATCTATATAATTTAGGGTTGATCGGGGCCGTCATGGACCGCCACTGGCGCCTGACCGTTGACGCCAGCGAAAGTACCATCGGCAGTGCCGTTCCCCGACTGGAACTCGGCTACCGTCCCCACGACCTTTTCTTCGTTGTCCGGGGCAGCGGCCCCTTTACCCTGGCTTTCGGCAGCGCTGGCGTTGAACCGCTGAAGGTAAACGTGGCCGCTCTTTTCGACGGCATCGGCCGCTAAGGATGACGGCTGTTGAGCGGGTGAGCTCATCGCCCATGGCTCCTGGTGATGATGGGTGCAAGGTTCCTATCGACCTAACCGCTTGATGAACCAATCAAACCAGTTGAACGAATTGAACCAATCAACCAAGTCGTTCCTTTTTCTGTTGACTTTCAAGTCTTGGTCATAAGAAATTGCCAGATTAACGATAATCATCTGCGATGATTATCGAACGCCAACATGCATCAGAACTGGATAATACAGGAACAAACAAGCGATGAGACAGGTCAACATTGCCATTTTAGGTTGCGGCACGGTGGGTACGGGTGTGGCTCGACTGCTGCTGCAAAACGGGGATATCATCCGGGATCGCATCGGATGTGCGCTCAATCTGAAATATGTGGCCGATATCGACACGGACAAGGACCGGGGCCTTGCCTTGCCACCCGGAGTGATCATTCCGGATGCGGCTGCGGCCATCGCCGATCCGACGGTCGATATCGTTGTGGAGACCATCGGCGGTGAGGGGATTGCAAAACAATTGATTCTTGATGCCATCGGCAAGGGCAAACATGTGGTGACCGCCAACAAAGCCCTGCTAGCCAAGCACGGCAATGCGATTATCGCCGCCGCCATTGAACACGGCGTCGACCTGGCTTACGAGTCCAGTGTGGGCGGTTGCATGCCCATCATCAAGACGGTGAGAGAATCCCTGGTGGGCAATCGGATCAAGGCCATGATCGGCATTCTCAACGGCACCTGCAATTACATCCTTTCCAAGATCACCGACGAGGGCGTGGTTTTCCAAGCCGCCCTGGCCGAGGCTCAGGCAAAGGGCTATGCCGAGGCAGACCCGACCCTGGACGTCGAGGGTCAGGATGCGGCCCACAAGCTGGCTATCCTCTCAGCCCTGGCCTTCGGGATGAAGATCAATTTCGATGATGTCTACATCGAGGGAATTTCCCGAATCACCCCCATGGACATCGAGTTTGCCGCCCAGTTCGGCTACCGCATCAAACTGCTGGCCATCACCAAGTTTGACGGCCGGGCCGTAGAGGCCCGGGTTCACCCCACCATGATTCCGTTCGACAACATGCTCTCCAATGTCAACGGCACATTGAACGCCATCAGCGTATCTGCCGATGCAGTGGGAGATATCCTGCTATACGGCCGCGGGGCAGGCATGATGCCCACGGCCAGCGCCGTGGTCTCAGACCTTGCGGACATCGCCAGAAATTTGGCTTACAACGGCGCCGGGCGGGTGCCGGTCATGGGTTTTCAGCCGGACAAGATCCGGACCATTGCCGTGATGCCCATGGACGACATCGTCACCCACTATTACTTCCGCTTCGATGCCATGGACCGGCCTGGGGTGCTGGCCACCATCGCCGGTATCCTGGGAAAATATGCCATCAGCCTTAAGTTCGTTCACCAGAAGGGAAGAAAAACCAACGGTTCGGTGCCGGTGGTCATGCTGACCCACCACGCCCGGGAGGCGGACGTGACCCGGGCATTGGCTGAAATCAGCGCGTTAGACGTGGTCGCCAGCACACCGATGCTGATCCGCATTGAGGACGATGACGGTCAGGAGTGAACACTGCAGGGGCCGGAGCGCTCCATGCCCTTTGTTGTCAAGGGTTCGCAGTAGAAGGACTACGGCTTCACCCTTTCCGCCGCGGTTCTGAAGCGCTCCGGCCCCTGCAGCGATAGGGTAATGACCGCAGAAAAAATAAAATTAATTGCCACAGCGGTTGGCCAGTTACCGATTCATTTTGGATGCCGACCAAAGGCAGACAAGCTGGATTGTCGAGGGTTTTCATGCATGCAATCTGTTCAGACCTGGAAGGTGTTTTCGTTCCGGAAATTTGGATCAACGTGGCCGAGCGCACGGGCATCGATGAACTGCGTCTCACCACCCGGGATATTTCTGATTATGATGTGTTGATGAAGCGGCGACTGTCCATTCTCGATGCCAATGGCCTGAAGTTGAAGGATATTACCGACGTCATCGCTACCATGGACCCGCTGCCGGGCGCACGGCAGTTTCTGGACTGGCTGCGGGCCCGCACCCAGGTGATCGTTGTTTCCGATACCTTCGTTGAATTTTCCCGGCCGCTGATGGAAAAGTTGGGCTGGCCCACGCTGTTGTGCCACAGCCTGACCATCGACGGCAGCGGCGCCATCGCCGGTTACAACCTGCGGCAGACCGACGGCAAACGCAAGGTGGTTCAAGCCTTTAAACGGTTGAACTTCCAGGTGCTGGCCATGGGCGACTCCTACAACGACGTCAACATGCTCAAAGAGGCCCACCGGGGCATCCTGTTTCGCCCCCCGCAGAATGTGATCGATGAGTTTCCTCAGTTCCCCGTAGCCACAACTTACGACGATTTAAAGCACATTTTTGGCAAGATCCTGAAAAGGGATTGAAAAATTCGGAATTTATCAATTAAGGGATTGATAGATTGACGGGATGGCGGCCTTACCAGCTTTGAACCCAGAACCCAGAACCCAACACCATGAACCCAGAACCCAGCACCCTTTCCCACAGCACCTCCTACCGGGTGATCTACGGCGACACGGATACCATGGGGGTCGTCTACCACGCCAATTATCTGCGCTGGTTTGAGATCGGCCGCACCGAACTGTTTCGCCACCTGGGATTGCCCTACCGTGAGATCGAAGCCCGCGGGCTCATGCTTCCGGTCTCCGAGGTCAAATGCAAATATCTCACTCCCGCACGCTATGATGAGGTGATCGTGATCGAAGCGACACTCAATACGGGGTTTCGCGCCGGCATGCAGTTCGACTACGCGATCACCAGTCAGGACGGCGCCGTCATCCACACCACTGGATACACCCGGCACGCATTTATCAATAGCCAGGGGAAGGTGGTCCGACCGCCGGCCTTTATCCACGAACTGATCAAAGACAATCTGCAGGATTGATGAATTCGGTAATTCGGGAATTGAGGGATGAGGTGATTTAAAGATCGATAGATTGACGGGTATTCAGCGTTTCATCTCTGAACCCTGAACCCTGAACCCAATACCCAGAACCATGCCCTTCATTATCCAGGAAAAACCCGACGGCTTGATCTTTAAAGTACGCGTCCAGCCACGGTCTTCCAAAAACCAGGTTGTGGGCACGTACGGCGATGCGTTGAAAATAAACCTCACCGCACCACCGGTGGACAATGCCGCCAATAAAGCCTGCGGAGCATTTCTGGCGGGGCTGTTGTCTGTGGCCAAGTCATCAGTGGCGATCGTCTCCGGTCACACCGGGCGGAACAAACAGGTCATGGTCTATTGTCAAAAGGATGGTGGCGAACGGGGAACGATCAAAAAGGTGATCATGTCCTGGGCAAAAACATAATGCCCGTCATTTGGCCCGCTTGTCTGCCAATCGATCGGGGGGCAATGGCGTCAATAAACTTTTTAATCATTTCACTGACTCGGCTGTTGACAACTACAGAAATTTCTCTTACCATTCTATTTTAAAAAATTTGATGCGGGGTGGAGCAGTCTGGTAGCTCGTCGGGCTCATAACCCGAAGGTCACAGGTTCGAATCCTGTCCCCGCTACCATAACAAAAAAAAAGGGCTTAGGGGACATCCTAAGCCCTTTTTTTACGCCT
>JAGTUY010000341.1 GCA_018224455.1 Desulfosarcina sp. | reverse complement strand
GTGCCGTTGTAGTCCAGCACCAGATGCTCGAGGGCCAGTGTACCAAAACCGGGAATCTGTGCAGATATCATGCTGTTCTCCTTTATATTTAGACCCGCACCTTCGATTTGAACCCGCACACGCCGGAATTCGCAAGGTGGTTCAAGGTGACACCGGTGATCACCAGGGCGCCGCCCACCAGAAGTGAGACGCTTACCGGCTCCTTCAGGATAATATGGGCCAGACCAATCGCACTGATCGGCACGAAATTGATGAACAGACTGGCCCGTGACGGTCCGATCACCCGGACTCCCTCATAGTACCAGACAAACCCCAGCACCGTGCCAAATAGTCCGAGATAGGCCAGATTGCCCCAATCCGCCGGTGAATATCCTGGCACGGCCGCAGGCATGCCCTCCATGCAGGCAGGAATCAGCAGGGCCAGCACCCCGACGCCCGCTGAATGCGATACCGCTGCCAAAGGGGATAGGTCACGCATCACACGTTTTCCAATCAGCGTATAAGCCGACCAACTGAGCACGCATCCGAAAATGTATAGATCTCCGATTCCGATGCCGCCTGCAAACAAGGCCAACGGATCTCCGCCGGAAATGGCGATAACGGCTCCGGCAACGGAAATCAAAATACCGACGACCTTCGTCAAAGAGAGGGATTCTTTAAAAAACAGGGCCGAGAAAAGAGAAATGACAATCGGGTTGTTGGCAATAATGATGGATGCCCGTCCGGCGGTGATCAGCTTCAACCCATTGAAGAAAAGAACATTGTAGGCAAACACGCCGAGCAATCCCAGCAGTGCCACGGGTAAAACCTGTTGCCTTCCCAGCCTGGGCAAGATCCCTTCCCTGCGCACAACAAGGACATAGAGACACGCCGCAGCAATGAGAAAACGAAAAAAAGCGGCTGAAAATGGGGGAACGGATTCCGCCAGCATTCGGCCGGAAATAAAGGTTCCCCCCCAGAAAATGGCGGTCATCAGCAATTTTAAATAGGTGATCAGCATTTTGTACCCTCAAGGCAGATGTTTTCGGCCATGTCGGGAAAAAACCAGAAGATCGACAGGAAATGAAATATGCACCCAAACCAATTAGATCCGGGCGGATCGGACACCAACGGGGAGCTGGTTGATTTTATCATCAATCTGCCGCTGTTTGAGTATCTGGAAAGAGATGAACTGATTGACGTGGCCGCACGGATGGATTTTATTGACCTGGACCCGGGTGAAGTGCTGTTCAATGCATGGGACAAAATGGCCTTCGAGGATATTCTGTCGAAAAAGGTGAATCTCGGCGTCAACATTCTGAAGGGGCTGGCCAATCTGCTCAGCATCAACCTGAAGAAGACCTCCAGCCGACTGGCTGACAACATGCTTCCCATGGGGTGAAAGGCGAACTTCTCACGGTGCCGGTCTGCCAGGCATACCGCAAGACATGTTTCGACGGGCTTAATTTTCCGAAGCCTTCTCCGCCTTGTCTTCCAGCATGCGTATCTGGCTCTCGGGAACAATCCCCTTTTCCACCATGATATCACCGATACCGGCCCAGCGCAGTTCATCCACTTTTAAAATCGTTTCCGGTCGCTTGTTGCCCAGGTCGTAGAAGGTGTATTTGAGGGTCAGTTCCTCCTTGGGCAGCAGGGATATCGTTCGCTCATAATAGATGAAATGGTGGCCCAGCACATAGTATCCGCCAGCGGCGATAAGACCGATAATGATGTACTTTTTAATCTGTCCCCACATAAACAGACCTCCAGGGAAATGCGTTTGTGATTTGCCTGCTGTTGTCAGTAAAGCATCGGCAAACTGACAAGAGATGACAAAGGCGGTCTATAAAAAAAACGACGACCAGCGGGGGCACCGGTCGCCGTTTTTATCCTGATTGGTACCGGAGGCCGGAATTGAACCGGCACGACCTTGCGGTCGGTGGATTTTGAGTCCACTGCGTCTACCAATTTCACCACTCCGGCATGGGTTTGGTTATATAGGAAAAACCCTTCAAATTGTCAATCAAATTGCGCTATCCCTTTCTCAGAACGTCATCGATGGCCTGCCGGGGCACCACCCCTTCGCGGAGGACCCTGACAGGCCAGCAGGTCACGTCCACAATGGTAGAACCGGGACCACCGGCAAGGGTACCGCCATCTAAAACCATGTCTGCCTGACGGCGGATTTCAGGGTCAAGATCCATCACCCTGGCCGGTGCCGGAAAGCCGGACAGGTTGGCGCTGGTTCCGGTGACGGGGCCGCCGAATTGCTCGATCAGCGCCTTTGCCACCGGATGAGCCGGCACGCGCACGCCAATCTTGCCCGTTCCGCCGGTAAGGCACACAGGCACCGTATCGGCGGCCTCGAAAATGACGGTGATCCCGCCGGGCCACAGCCCCATCAACACCTCGGCATAGCCGGGGACCGTTCGCACCACCCGATCCATATCTTTATTGCCGGACAGCAGCACCAGCAGCGGTTGATGGGCCGGCCGGCGCTTGACGGCGAACACCCGGCGGATGGACGCGTTACAGAATGCATCGGCCCCGAGGCCATAGAGCCCGTGGGTGGGAAAAACCAGTATCCCTTCTTGCCCAAGGATCCGGGCCGCCATCCGGATATCATTCGGATCGGGGCGCGACGAATCGATCCGGACGACCTTAGCGGTACGCCCTGAGTTTCTCAGCCTTTTTTTCAACCTGGGCCGCCATCTCCTTTTTAAATGTCTCCAATTGGGCGCTCAGCGAATCGTCGGATGTGGCCATGATCTGAACGGCCAGAATGGCTGCGTTCTTTGCCCCCGGCTTTCCGATGGACATGGTGGCCACAGGGATGCCCGGGGGCATCTGCACCGTGGAGAGCAGCGCATCGAACCCCTGGAGGCAGGAAGAGTCGATGGGAACGCCGATCACCGGCAGGGTGGTGTGGGCCGCCAAAACGCCGGCCAGGTGGGCGGCATGGCCGGCACCAGCGATGATGGCCTTGAGTCCCCGCTGTCTGGCGGAAACAGCATAAGCGGCCGCCCGATGCGGGCTGCGGTGGGCCGAGGCCACGGTCATTTCGATGGGAATCCCGAACTTTTTAAATATTCCCAGGGCCGCTTCCATTACCTTGAGATCGGAGTCGCTGCCCATGACGATACCCACGCGGGGCACCGCCTGCATCCGCACCAAGGCTTTTTTACCGATGTCGCTGCGGCAGTGGACATCCTTCCAGTTGATCTTGGCCACCGCCTGGTAGGCCTTTTTAATGGCCAGCGCCACCGTATCGCCCAGGGCCGTGACGCCCAGCACCCGGCCGCCATCCGATAGGACCTGTTTGTCCGCCAAACGGGTCCCTGCGTGAAAAACCACCACGTCCCGCATGCGATTGGCGGCATCGATGCCCGTGATTTCCAATCCTTTTTTGTACTTTCCCGGATACCCCCCGGAAGCCATGACCACGCAGACCGATGCCCGCGGATCGATCTCCAGGCGGCAGGCGTCCAGACGTTCGTCGATGACGGCCTCGATCACCGGGATGATGTCGTTTTGCAGACGAATCAGCAGCGGCTGAGCCTCCGGATCACCGAACCGGCCATTGAATTCCAGCACCTTGATCGTGTCCCGGTCGATCATCAGGCCGGCATACAAAACGCCTTTGTAGGGACAACCCTCGGCAGCCATGCCCTTGACCATGGGGATCATGACTTCATTCATGATTCGCTGGTGAAGATACCCGTCCACCACCGGTGCGGGTGAATAAGCACCCATACCGCCTGTATTCAGGCCCTTGTCGTCATCGAAGACAGGCTTGTGGTCCTGTGAAGACGGCAGAGGCAGCACCGTTTTGCCGTCGGTGAATGCCAGAAATGAGGCCTCTTCCCCAACTAGGCACTCTTCCACCACCACCCGGTCGCCGGCCTCGCCGAATTCACGGTCCACCATAATCTGTTGAAGGGCATCCATGGCCATTTTCTCGGTGCTGCAGACGATCACCCCTTTTCCGGCGGCCAAACCGTCCGCTTTGACCACCAGAGGCGCCCCCATCTTTTTCACGTAGGCCTGCGCCTGGGCGAGGCGCGTAAAGGTCCGCCCTTTGGCCGTCGGGATGCCGTATTTTTCCATGATCGCCTTGGCAAAGGACTTGCTGGATTCAATCCGGGCCGCTTTCTGGCTGGCGCCGAAAACCCGCATCTCCGCCGCCTCGAACTGGTCGACAATGCCTTTGGACAGGGGGTCTTCCGGGCCGACAACGGTGAGATCAATCTTCTCATCCCGGGCAAAGGCCAGAAGCTTGTCGATTTCGGCGGCACCGATGGGAACGCAATGGGCCAGTTTAGCAATACCTGCATTTCCGGGCGCGCAGAAAATTTTCTTCACCCGTGGACTTTGGGCGATTTTCCAAACCAGGGCGTGCTCTCTTCCACCGCCGCCGACAACCAACACTTTCATAAGATTCCTCCCTCATTGTTATGGGCCCGCGGGTTTACCGCGGACGTTTGTGGTGACATAGGTCTATCCCCGTGTGGTTTGCCGACGCCGGGCCTGCAAACCCAGTTCGATGAGCCGATCCAGCAGCTGACCGAAAGACATCCCGGCGGCCTTCGCCGACTGAGGAAACAGGCTGGTGCCCGTCATGCCGGGAATGGTATTGGTTTCCAATACGAAAAATTCATCCTCCTTCAGAATCATGTCCGTCCGGCTGTATCCCTGACAGTAAAGGGCTTTGTGGGCCGCTATGGCGCAGGCCTGCGCTTTTTGGGTCAGTCGTGCATCAATGCGAGCCGGGCAAATCTCCTGGGTGGCACCCGGCTGGTATTTGGCTTCGTAGTCGAAAAATTCGTACCCTTCCCCCGGAATGATCTCGATGAGCGGCAGCGCGTCAAGGTCTTGGTTGCCCAATACGCCGCAGGTGATCTCTGTGCCGGAGATATAAGCTTCGATCATGGCCGTCGCGCCGAATTCCAGGGCCTTTTCCACTGCAGCGGCCAGCGATGAGTGCTTGCGGACGATGGTCATACCCACGCTGGATCCGGTTTCCACCGGTTTGACCACCAGCGGAAGGCCCAGCCCGGTGACGATGGCGTCCACGTCGACCGACTCCCCCCGCTGCACCACGCCATAAGGCGGCACGGCCAAACCGGCTCTCTCGTACAGGTGCTTGGACAACAGTTTGTTCATGGCGACTGCGCTGCCCAGCACGCCGGCCCCCTGATAGGGAATGTCCAGCAGATCCAGCAGGCCCTGAACCGTACCGTCTTCACCGTAGGGCCCGTGCAGGATGATCAGCGCGCAGTCGATTCTGCCGGCATCGGTCACCAGTCGGGGAATGTCTGTCTTGGGATCGTAGGTCAAGATGTCGTACTTGTTCTTATCCAGGGCCTCATAGACCTGTTTGCCGCTGTTGAGGGACACTTCTCTTTCCGACGAGATGCCACCGGAGATCAAGGCGATGGTTTTCTTTTTCATAATAATACCCTTTTGCGATTTGACGGTTACAGACCGGTATGCAACGAATGCGGTTGTCACACGAGGCCCTGATGCCTGCGATCGTTACCAGGTCCTTGGCAAAAGGACTTCAACGAAAATACAAGACGTTCTTCGGCCGCTGGGTGGTCTCACCCGTTCAGGCAGGCACATTTAACCATTGAATCCTCCCCGCGGCAAGCCGCGGAGAATCTTCACCGTATGGATCAAGAATCGATTTTCAGTTCGCTCGCTAACCGCGCCGCAAGCGGCGAGGAATGCGCTCGCTATCGCGGTTCAGCAGATGTTGCTTGGCCTCGTTGAACTCGTCGACAGTGATGAGGTCTTTTTCAAGCAAGCGAGCCAGTTCCGCGAGTTCCGAAATATCCCGGCTGCGGGATGCATCCGGGTCTTCAAGACGGGGAATGTCCATGGCCGCATCGTGTCCGATAGCCGGTGGCCGGGACGACTGGCCCAGTTTGACGGTGGCCATTCCGCCCAGAAGGCTCACCTCCACGGATCGCCCGTTGAACATGGGATTTCTTAACATCTCGCCAAGGGATCTGCCTTCGGCCCGCATCCGTCTGATAAAATAGAATGCGGATAAACCGACCAGCGCTACTCCTCCGAGGAAAATCCAAAGCATATAGTTGACCAGGCCTCGGAAAAAGAGAACCAGGATCGCCACGCCGGCGATGAGCAGCACATGAAGTGCCAGGATAAAGTAGGCGAGCAGCACACTTTTGACCAGGCCGTCGTCCTCTTTCTTTTTTCCAAACATGGTAGCACCGGATTATGCTTTATCGGCCCCGAGGCGTTCGACCAGCCCGCTGTAGTAGCGCTGGGGGATATCATGGGCCGCATTGGCGTCTCTCAAAACATTCAGTTTCATGATCAGGAAGTTGATTTTTTTTATGGTACGATACTGTTGCGCCGTGTCGGTCATTCCGGCCAGCAGGTCTTCGGTTGTACGGATCTCTTTGAGCAACTGCACCTCCGGCGGCAGGCAATCGGCATTTTTCAGGACCTTGTACGCCATGCGCAGGTCCTCGGGAATATGCCGATCATCTTCCAGATGAAGGGGTTGGCCGCTGCCGGGAAGATCCTCGAAAGCACCTTCGTCCTGGGCTT
>JAGTUY010000340.1 GCA_018224455.1 Desulfosarcina sp. | reverse complement strand
TGGTTCCGCATCCGGTCGGGGCCCTTCCCGGGTGCAGGTGACTGTGTTCATCCGACGGCCTTGAGGGTTTTTCTCCCCGGGGCTGCGCGTTGGTTCTGGGGCGCCCTTTTTGGTAAAACCTTGCCTTCAAGTAGATGGTCCTATCTCCGGAGCATCAAATATGCCGAGCGCCCAGATAGACATCGACGGGTTGCGCCCTGGCGAATGCGATCTGCTCTCTGAACTGATCCAACGCACTTTTTTCCCTCTTGGTTTTTCGAGGGGCAGTTGTCATCATGGAAAGAATGGCGCCGGCTGCCAAGAGGATGCTGCAAAGAAGGTAGGCCGTATGCTGGGTGCCGGTCTGGGCCAAAATCATTTGTGAAAGGCGTGGGAAAATAAATCCACCGATTCCCCAGGCGGAAAACAGCAGGCCATAGTTTATGCCAAAATTCTTAATGCCAAAGTAGTCTTTGGTGACCGAAGGAAACAAGGAGAGATTGGTGCCGTAGTTGAATCCCACCATGGTAGCGGCGGCCACCAGAAGAACCGCTTCAGTTTCCGCGACGAACAGCAGGGAGAATATGACTGCGGACTGCAGGCTCATCATAATCAGCAGGGTTTTGGTGCGGCCGATCTTGTCGGAGATCACACCGGCAACGATGCGGCCTCCGGCATTGCCAACTGCCATCAGCGCCACGACGATCCAGGCCAGATCACCCATGCTCTGTTTGGCCATGCCGGCTACACTACCGATGATGATCAGTGCGGCACCGGCACCGATAAAATACATGAACCACAGTTTATAGAACGCGCCGGTTTTCAGCATCTGCGAAGGAGAAAAATCGGTTGCGGGCACTGCCGTGGTATTTGCCGACGGTACCGCCCCGACCGCAACGTACCCGGCCGGCGGGTTGACGAGAAACATAGACAGAATGCAGACCACCGCCAGAAAGGCAACCCCGAAAATAAGCATCGATTGGCTGAGGCCGAACCGGGCGATCAGGAAATTGGCCAGCGGGGCAATGTAGACAGAAGCCAGGCCGAACCCGGCAACGACGATACCGGCAATCAGCCCTGTTTTCGAGGAGGGAAACCATTTAATGGCCGGCGGCGTGGCCGACGCATACCCAAATCCCAATCCCAGTCCGGTGAGGACGCCGAAGCCCAGGATCCAGGCAGAAAGGGCGTTGGATTGAGAGATGACGATGAGACCGGCACCGGTGAGGATGCCGCCGATGACGGCCGTCATGCGGGGACTGAATTTGTCCTGGATGCGACCGGCAAACACCATAGCCACCGTGAACATCAGGCAGCAGACGGCAAAAGGATCGTTGAGCGAGGCCATATCCCAGTTAAACACCCCGTCTTTGGCCAACACCGACTCCTTGATGGCCTGCTTGAATATGCTCCAGGTGTAAAGTATTCCGAGGGCCAGGTTAATTCCCAACCCTGCCATGGTCACGCTCCAGCCTCTGTTCTTAATCTCGTTCATGGATCTCTCCGTTAAAAGTTAATTGGACCTCAACCTTTGACCTGTGCGTTAATGAACACTATTCATTGAATATTTTGAATGAATTGAATTCACTTCATCTTATACGTTAACAAAAGCCGTGCCATCGGCGAAAAATCTCTCAACAAATTGATATTAATATGAAATTTATAATAATCAGAATTGGACAGGGAGAAATAAAAAACAACTTTGGTTGTGGGTCCGAGAATCGATACCGCAAGCAATAGGGGCTATCCCGTTATCACCGGCAGAAAGTGGTAGCTGGATGGGAAGATACAACCAAAATTGTAATTACAAAAAAAGTTGTGGAGGCGTTAGGAACGGCGCTGCTTTTTTTTCAACCGTTTACTCAACGCCTGCTGGGATATGCCCAGAATTTTGGCTGCACTGGACTGGTTGCCCCCGGTGCGGCGCATGGCCTCTTCGATCAGAATCCGGGTGGCATGCTTGATCGTCGGCAGCTTGTGGGAAAAGGTGATCGGCGGATCGGCGTCGCCGGCCTGTGAAGCTGTTAATTCGACGGGGGAAGATTGTTCACGGGAGATATGTAATTTGAAGGTTTCAAGGGAGAGAACGCCGGAGCGATGACGACTCACGGCGTCGAAGACCAGCGATTCCAATTCCCGGACATTGCCGGGGTAGGCATAATTCGACAACAGCGCGTCGAGTTCACGCGGCACCGACGGTGTGGGCTTGTTCAGCCGGGAAGCGGCATTTGCCAGAAAATGAACGAGCAGTTGGGGAATGTCATCCAGCCGCTCTCTGAGCGGCGGGATGTAGATTCGATGGGTCTGCAGGCGATAGCTGAGATCTTTTCGAAAACGCCCCTGACTGAGAAGCGCGGACAGACGATGGTTGGTGGCGGCGACGATGCGCGCTTTGGCCGACCGGGATACATCGGAGCCCAAGGGAAAATATTCGCCCTCTTGCAACAGTCTTAAAAGCTTTACCTGGGATGCCGGGGTCAGGTCGCCGATCTCATCGAGAAAGAGGGTTCCGCCGTCAGCCTGTTCGATCAATCCGCCGCGAGGGGTATCCGCTCCGGTATAGGCGCCCTTCACATGTCCGAACAGGGTGTCCGAAAACACGGTGTCGTCCAGGCCGGCTGCATTGACCGCCACAAAGCCACCCTTGAGGCCGCTCAGGCGATGGATGGCACGGGCGATCAGCTCTTTGCCGACCCCGGTTTCTCCCTGCACGAGAACCGGCTGCGACGTGGTTGCGACAGACTCCACATACTGGAAAAGGATTATCATCTTGCGGTTCCTGGTAATGATGCTGCCGAAGGCCTCCGGTTTTTCCAGGTCGTTACGCAACATGTGCCGGCGAAGCGATTGGTTCTCCCGCTTGAGTTCCTGATAGGAGACGGCACGGTTGACGGCCGTTATCAAACGATCCGCCTCCACCGGTTTGACGATGTATTCGAAGGCCCCCGCCTTGATGCAGCGCACGGCGGTTTCCACATCCACGGCACCGGTGACGACAATCACCGGCACATCCGGGTATTCCAGGCGCACATCGCCCAGCAGTCGGTGGCCGTCCACGTTGGGCATGTTCAGGTCCAGCAGCATAAGTTCGACTGGGCTCTCGGCCAGCATGCCCATCACCCGGCGGCTATCCTGGCAGGTGACCGTGTTGTTCAGCCCGGCCATCTGGAGGGTCGTGTCAATGGCCAGCAGGATGGATGCTTCATCATCCACGATCATGATGGGCCGCAGCGGATGTTGGGGAATATTCACGCTAAGATACCCTTTCCTCTCGTTGAGGGGGGTTATGCGAAAGAGGAAAGGTCACGTTTACGGTGGTTCCCTTGCCCGGCGCCGACTCAAAATACATGCTGCCACCATGATCCTTGACGATGCGATCGGAAATCGCCAGGCCGAGACCTGTGCCGCCCTGCTCCCGTTTAGTCGTAAAAAAAGGGTCGGTGATTCGTTTGCGTGCGGCTGCATCGATGCCC
>JAGTUY010000339.1 GCA_018224455.1 Desulfosarcina sp. | reverse complement strand
GGCGCGTGCCAGCGAGGAAGAGCGCCAGATGGGTGTTATCCAGGAGACGGTGAACCAGATGGGGGCCACCGCCGGCGAAGTGGCTCAGTTCTCCCACGCTCAGCGTGACGCAGCCAACCTGTCCTACCGGCGGGTGGAGGCCCTCATCGAAAACATGCGCCAGATGGGGCAGGCTTCCGTTGAGCAGATCCAGGAGGCCAACGTCGCCAGTGAACGGGTGACGGTGATGGGTGAAACCGGTGCGATGGTTGTGGCCACCGCCGGCAAGCAGGGCGAGCAGGTGAGCAAGGTTACCGATTCCGTTAAGCAGATTGATAACGTTGTGACTGAGATGACGCGTGCCTCCGGCCGGGCAACCGAACACGGGCAGGAGGTCTTGACCGCGGCCCAGGACGGTGCTCGATCGGTTAAGGAGACCGTTCTGGGTATGCAGGCCATTGCCGAGTCTTCCGAGAAAATATCCGATATCATCTCCGTGATCACAGATATCGCCGAACAGACCAACCTGTTGGCGCTCAACGCCGCCATCGAGGCAGCCCGTGCCGGTGCTCATGGAAAGGGATTCGCCGTGGTTGCCGATGAAGTGGGTAAACTGGCCCAACGCTCCTCGGAAGCAGCCAAAGAGATCGGGCAACTGATCAAAGAGTCGACCAACCGTGTTCAGGAGGGAACCCGCCTGACTGAACGATCTGAACAGTCCCTGGAAAAAATCGCCAAAGGCGGTGAGATCAATCGCGAGACCATCGACAACATTTCTCAAATGACCCAAACGTTGAACCAGCAGACGCGGGAGGTGACTGCCCTGATGGAAGGCCTCAACGCCCTTGCCGTGGAAATCGGCGGTATGGCCGGCCGGCAGGGTAAGCGCCGCGAGGCCGCCCAGGCCGCTCTGGAAGCCCTGACCGACAAATCAAAGGTGATTTCGGATCTGGTCAAGAGGGCTGAAAAGAGCGCCGACGATGTGGGCACGGAGATGCGCAGCGTGGTGGAACGAAGTGAGCAAATGAGAGGCCTTACCGACCTTCAGTCCCAGCGGTCCAAGAGCCTTGTCGAAATTGCTACGGCATCGGCAGCCCGGGCCACCCAGACGGTGGCCGGTGCCACCGAGGTTGTGGGCATCACCGAAGAGTTAAGGCAGCTGTCATCGAGCCTGACCCGGCAGATTGCCCTGTTCCGGATTGACGAGGAAAAGGTAATTTAAGAGATGATCATCTTCTGTGAGGAATGCGGCGCCAGGAACGATCTGAGTTCGGACAAGCTTGGCGAGCATCTGCATACCTTTGAGTGCACCGCGTGCCGCCAGCGTCTGATGGTTTCCAAACCGTCCATGGGAGAGGGCGGGCTTAATGCGTTTGCCAAAATGGCGTTTGAATGCGGGTCGCATGAACGGTCGGGAAAGCCGGTTTCTGTCATGATCGTGGACGACTCCACCCTGCTTCGCAAGATTCTCAAGGAGATGTTCGCTGCCGACGACCAGTTGCAGGTGGTTGGCGAAGCGGAACACGGCCTGAAGGCCCTGGAAATGATCCCCGAGCTCAAACCCGATGTGGTCACGCTTGATGTTAACATGCCGGTCATGGATGGCCTGACCACCATCAAGCACATCATGATCAAATGCCCAACGCCGGTGGTCATGTTCAGCTCACTCACCGGCCAGGGTTCAATGGAAACCTTTGAATCCTTGCGATACGGGGCCGTTGACTTTCTGCAAAAACCGTCCAGCCTGCTTAAAGAAGATCTGAAAAGCCAGCACGAACTGATGATCAGCAGGGTGAAAAATGCCGCCCGTGCCGGAATCGACACCATCCGATACCTGCGCCCGGCCAAAGTGATCGGTGTGAAAAAAACAATCGGCACGCAGGAATGCCGGCACGTTTTTGCCATTGGAAGCTCCTATGGCGGATATGGCTCACTGCTGGGATTGATACCCGAAATCAAACCGCAGCTGCCGGCGGCATTTTTATCTGTGCTCTATGCGGCGGCACCCCATGTCGATGCCTTTGTCAGCTACCTGGATCAGCACAGTCAGATGCCCGTGCGTCGCGCTGTCGATGGAGACCCGCTGCAATCCGGCACCTGCTACCTGGCATCGGCTTTTGAGCAGGTAAAGGTAAAAAATGGATCGGGAAAATTGTCGATTCACTTGCAGTCGAAAAATGACGAAAGCCCCGGACAAGCTTGTGACACGCTGATGGCGTCCCTGTCCGATACCCTGAAAGACCGTGCGTCTGGAATTTTGCTTTCCGGCATTGGAGAAGACGGCATAGCGGGTATTGGCGCAATCCTCAACGGGGGCGGAAATGCCATCATTCAGGACCCGAGAACCTGCCTGTGCAATGAAACCACCGCCATGACCGCCAAGCAATATGGTCTGTCTGCGGTGCTCCCCGGGACCACAATGGCCGAAGCAATCCAGAGGCACTGTCTGGATACCAGCCACTAAAAGGAGAGAGCGCTGATGAATGAACCGTTTGCGCAAACCAATCGAGAATCGAACGAAGCAATAGCAACCAGGCAGCTGGTGGGCTTTTTCATCGGTGGAGAGATGTTCGGGGTGGATATTCTCACCGTACAGGAAATTATCCGGGATTCACCCATCACCCCGATTCCGGATGCGCCCGACTTCCTTGAAGGTGTAATCAACCTCAGAGGCAGCATCATTCCGGTGATTGATCTTCGAAAACGACTGAAGCTCGTCCAACCGGCCCATCTCGACCCGGACGTCTGGATTATTATCCTCACCGTTGAAGGCCGTGTCACCGGGTTTGTCGTTGATCGGGTCACCAAGGTGCTGAACGTCCCGGAAAACAGCATCAAACCGCCGCCCGACATCGTGGTGGCCGGCTTGAAAAGCCAGTACATCCAGGGGGTGTGCAAGTTGGATCAGCGGCTTTTAATTCTTCTCGAGTTCAGCCGCATTCTTATGGTTGATGAAATCAAGAAATTAAAATCCATGAAACGATCAAAGGTGCCGGCAAGGGTTTAATCCGGACCCGCGGCATGGAGGCGTTTTATTCGGTATGATTTGAAAAGGAAAAGAATGGATGGGAAAGACGATTCTGGTGGTGGACGATTCGTCCATTATGCGAAAAATGATCAAGCAGACCCTGATCGGAGCCGGCCACACCGTTGTCGGTGCAGCCAAGAGCGGCGATGATGCAGTCGTCTTGTACCAGCGGCTGACTCCGCAACTCGTCACCATGGATATCACCATGCGCGGCATGGATGGAATTGCAGCGGCCAGAGCGATCCTGGAATTCGACGCCGGTGCCAGAATCATCATGCTTTCCAACCTGGATAAAGATAAGTTTAGCAAAGAGGCGGTTCAAATAGGGGCAAAAGGCTACATCAATAAGCATAAAACGGCCGAGATTCTTGAGTTGATCGATCGCCTGTAAGCCGCTTTGTGCCGGCATGTCAATAATGCATCACGATCCAGCGATGGGAAGAAGGAGCGTTCCATGACAGACAATTCTCTGCTTGAGGATTTTGCGGATGAGACCCGAGAGCATCTGGATGAGTTGGAGAGAAGCTTGCTGCGCCTGGAGACGGATTCGACAGACCGCGAGCTGTTGAACACGATCTTTCGG
>JAGTUY010000338.1 GCA_018224455.1 Desulfosarcina sp. | reverse complement strand
GGTTTCCCGGGGTGGTGGCCGGCATCGCCAGGGCCCTGCCCATCTTTCACCGGGCCGGCATCTACCCGGCGGTCAATCTGGGCATCAACCGCAATGTGGGTGGTGATGCCACCCGCTGGCTACATCGGAAAGATTTCGGCTCTGACAATGCTGTTCAAGGCACTGACCGCAGTCATTCGACAGTTCCGATCCAGAATTCGGATCTTTTCACCCCTGTGTTCACTGGAAGCCCTGATCCGCCGTTGGATGCCGATACCTGCCGGCAGTGCGATTGGGGATGCTTCCGCGACCCCTCGGAGATGTTCGGTCCCCTACTATACCTTTTTGCAAATCCGCTGGGTCTGATTCGGCGCATGGCAAGCCGACCAGGGTCGCTGGCCACGTGGGCCGGGGATCTGTCCTATTATCGGGCATGCGGTTTTTTTAACGGCCGCCGGCCACCTGATTTTCAAAAGCTAAATCGGTTTTCTTTTAGCGCCATCAAGGCGGGAAGCGCACAACCGTCAGCCATCAACTGTCGTCGATTTAACCAAAAGCTATCCGTTTCTTAATCGTTTCTTAATGATGCCGTGGCAATAAGGCGGCCAAACGGCAAGCCGTGACCATCACAGAAAGGAAATGCGATGCGGATCGACCTTCACGTGCACTCCAAGCATTCCAAGCGCCCATCCCAGTGGATTCTGAAAAAACTCGACTGCCCCGAAAGTTTTACCGAACCTCTGCAGTTATACGACATCGCCAAACGGCGGGGGATGACCCATGTGACCATCACCGACCACAACAGCATCGGGGGTGCGCTGGAGATCGCCCATTTGCCGGGAACCTTCATCAGCGAGGAAGTCACCACCTATTTCCCGGAAGACGGCTGCAAGCTGCATGTGCTGGCCCTGGACATCACCGAAATCCAGCACCGGGAAATCCAAAAGCGTCGACCGAGTGTTTACGATCTGAGCGCCTATTTTCGGCGGGAAAAGGTTTTCAACATCATCGCCCATCCGCTGTACGCCGTCAATGATCGCCTGACGCCGGGCCATTTCGAACGATTGCTCCTGCTGTTCGAGAACTTCGAATTGAACGGAGCCCGCAACAGTCGTGAAAACCAGACGCTCAGGGCCGTTCTCAATGGGTTGACCCCGGATGTCATCCAACGCCTGGCAGAAAAACACGGCATCCCGCCGATGTTTGAAACCCCCCACCAGAAAAGGCTCTTCGGAGGTTCCGATGACCACAGTTCCTTGAATATCGCCAGAACATTCACCGAATTTATCGGTGAGCATGATGCCGACACTTCACTTTCGGCCATCGCAGACAGCCGGCTGGTGGTGCATGCCACGCCTCCCACGCCCCAGACCATGGCCCATAACCTCTACAGCATCGCCTGGCAGTTTTTTCGCAACAAGTTCAACCTGGGGCGCTATTCCGGCAAGGACCCGCTGATACGATTCATGGACCACTCCTTGACGCCGGACCGTGTCGTACAACCCGGGATGCTCTCCCGGGTTTATTTTTTTCTGCGCGCCCAGAAACGCCGGCGGGTTGACCACCCGCTGTCCGATTCCCTGGCCGCCCTCCTGCGCCATGAAACGCAAAAACTCATCGACGAGGACCCGGAATTGCTGGCTGCCCCCGCAACCGGCGTCCACCTGGCCGTACGCGGTGAGCAGCAGTGGTTCAAATTCGTCAATCGTCTCTCCAGCCGGGTGATGGTTCATTTCGGCAACCATTTATTGGATCATCTTTCCGGCGCCAATGTGTTCAACATTTTTCATACCATCGGCTCCGCAGGTGGGTTGTATACCCTGCTGGTCCCCTACTTCGTCGCCTTTTCGCAGTTTACCGTGGGACGGGATCTGGGCGAGCAGATTACCCGGCGGTTCGGTCAGACAGAAAACGATCCGTCTGCAGCGTCTGCCGAGAGTATTCATGTGGCTCATTTTACGGATACCTTTTATGAAATCAACGGTGTCGCCCTAACGCTCCGACAGCAGGTCCAGTTTGCCGTGGCAGCCAACCGCCCTTATACACTGATTACCTGCGACGACCAGAACCGGGCACTGGAAAAAGGGGTTGTTCATTTTGCGCCCATTGGCACCTATGAACTGCCGGAATACGAGCAACAGAAGATTTTATACCCGCCCTTGCTTGAGATGCTGGATTACTGCCACCGGGAAGGGTTCAATCACATCCACACGGCCACCCCGGGCCCCATCGGTCTGGCCGCCCTGGCCATCGCCCGCTTTCTTCAACTGCCCATATCCGGCACCTACCACACGGCCATACCCCAGTATGTCCAAATTCTTACCGGAAGCAGCTTTATGGAAGACATAGCCTGGAAGTTCGTCCTCTGGTATTATGATCAGTTGGATTTGATCTACGCGCCATCCCGGAGCACCAAGAATGAACTGGTTGAAAAGGGAATCAGCAGCGATAAGATCCAGGTCTATCCCCGCGGCATCGATACCCAGCGATTCAATCCGGCAAAGCGCAACGGATTTTTCAAGAAGTGGCATTGCGATGAGAAATCGACAAAGCTGCTATACGTGGGGCGGGTATCCAAGGAAAAGAACCTTCACCTGTTGTCCGAAGCCTATCGCCGGCTGGTTGAGTCTACGCCCGGGGTCATGCTCACCATTGTCGGCGACGGCCCCTATCTGGATGAGATGATGGCAGAAATCGGCGATCTGCCCTGCATTTTCACCGGTCGGTTGGAAGGCGGCGACCTGGATGCAGCCTATGCCTCCAGCGACGTTTTCGTTTTTCCAAGCGCTACGGATACCTTCGGCAACGTGGTGCTGGAGGCCCAGGCATCGGGGCTCCCGGTCATTGTTACCGACCGGGGCGGACCCGCCGAGAATATCGTCCCGGAAAAGACCGGACTGGTGGTAAAAGCGAATTGTGTGCAGTCGATTTTAAGCGCCATGGCGACCCTGACGGCCGATCCCCTGAAACGAATGCAGATGGGGCGTAGCGCCCGACGGTATATGGAAGA
This sequence comes from Desulfosarcina sp., assembly GCA_018224455.1. GTDB lineage: Bacteria > Desulfobacterota > Desulfobacteria > Desulfobacterales > Desulfosarcinaceae > Desulfosarcina. The sequence continues at coordinate 1,154 of JAGTUY010000338.1, read as the reverse complement.
TCGGTCCTTCGAGGCGGCTTTTGATGAAACCTGGGACATGTATGGCGCCGTTAATTCAGAAAAACGCTCAATGGCGTAACTCAACCTTTAGTATGCACCCCACGGGCACTTCTTTCAGGGCGCCTGCGGGTTGAAACGCGTATCCGCCTTGATCTTGAACCAATAACCTACCGCTTAACCGGCAGATGCAGGGTGAAGGTGCTGCCCTTTCCCAGTTCGCTCTGCACCGTCACGTTGCCGCCGTGAGCCCGGGCGATGTGCTTGACGATGGCCAAGCCCAGGCCGGTGCCGCCGAGCTTGCGACTGCGCGCCTTGTCCACCCGATAGAACCGTTCGAACAACCGGGGAAGGTGTTTTTTGGCGATGCCCATGCCCTGGTCGGTAAAGCGAATCTGAATCTCCTCATTCACCGTCAGCCCTTCAATCAGGATGGTGCTTTTCTCAGGGCTGTATTTCGCGGCATTGTCAAGCAGGTTTACGACGGCCTGCTCCAGCAGGGTCGCGTCGAAACGGCCGGAAAGGTCCGGCTCGCAGGTCAGGTTTACGCCGATCCCCTTTGCGTCGATAACTTGCCGGCAAAGCCCGATGGCGGTGGTAAGCACGTCCTGGACGCGGCAGATCTCCGTGCCGATCTGCTGGACGTCACGGTCGCCTTCGATCCGTGAAAGCTGCGTCAGGTCATCGATGATGGCGGCCAGGCGGTTGACGTGCTTTTCGATGATCTTCAGAAACCGCCGGCTCTCATCCCGATCATCCTGGTCGATGGTGTACAGCGTTTCCACAAAGCCCTTGATGGCGGTCAAGGGTGTCTTGATCTCGTGGGAGACGGAGGCGGCGAAATCACGGCGCATGTTCTCCAGCCAGCGCAGCTGAGTCACATCGCTGATCACAACCAACCCACCCATGCGCTTTTGCACGGCATCCAGCAGGGGCGTGCAGTGAACGTTGAAGATCTGCTCGCCTTTTTTGTGATAGACGACGTCGGACTCAAGGCTCTCCCCGGTGGAAAGGCTGCGGTCAATCAGCTCCTGGAACTCGTGGTTGCGAACGATTTCCAAAATGCTGCGGCCGTGGGCGGACGACATGGGGACCGCGAACATTTTTGCCGCGGTCGGGTTGATGTTGATCACCCGCTGCTCCAGGTCCGTGGCGAT
>JAGTUY010000337.1 GCA_018224455.1 Desulfosarcina sp. | reverse complement strand
GTCCTGTTCCCACAGCGTTCCCATGGAGCAGCTTCCGAACCAGGCAAATTCAATATCCCGTCCGTCGCTCATACCGGCGTCAGCCAGTACCTCGAGATAGGTGTCCCGGGTGAGCTCCTTCATGGATTTATCCATCCACTTCTTAAACTGGGTGCTGTAAGACCCGATGATATATACATCCTTCAAATTTTTCATCGTCCTTGTTCTCTCCGGTTGGTTTCAGGTGCGCATGTGAAACATCATGGTGTAATCAAAAACCATCACATCTTCATCACGCTGATTTTTAACGGTATATCTCCACATTTGGACGCCCTGCTCCGGTTTCCGGGTTTGGTGTTGTTCCATCACTTCCACCTCCACCCGAACCGTGTCACCAATTTTAACCGGCTGGAGCATTTTCATGTTTTCGGTTCCAAGCCAGGCGATGGCAGCCACACCACCGATTCCGGCCATGCTTACTAAGCCTACAGCGACCCCGAAGATTAGCGGACCATGAACCAGACGTTCACCAAAAGGCGTTTTTGCCGCATACTCCTTGTCCATGTGCAGCGGATAAAAGTCCATGGTCAATCCGGCCCAATTGACGACATGGGTTTCGGTCATCGTAATGGCGGCGGTTTTGTAAACGTCCCCGATCTTGAATTCATCGCCGTACTTCTTCTGTGTCATTGGATCTTCCTCGCTTCATGCGGATAGGCATTGCCCGGTTGATACTTGAACAATCCATTTCACGTTGCGGACACCGGTTTGAATTGCGGCAACGTGAATTCATCGTTCTTCTTCACAAACGTGACTTCCACGGCCTGCTCACATTCAAGTGCGTGCGGATCACATTCGACGATGTTGGTCAGCATCCTGACCCCCTCCTCCAATATGACCACCGCGATCACAAACGGCATATCCGGAACAAATGGAGAAGGCGCGTTGCTCTCCACTACGGTGAACGAATAGATGGTTGCCTTGCCCGAAGCTTCCGCCCATTCGATGTTGTCAGAAAAGCAATAGGGGCAAACCATCCGGGGATAAAAAATGTGTTTCTTGCAATCCGAGCACAGCTGGATCAACAGTTTCTTTTCTCGAGTCCCATCCCAAAAGGGCCTGGCCCAATTGTTGACCAAGGGATCCGGTTTATCTGGTATTTGCATGATTTCTCCTTTGAGTTTATGGGATTTCCGATCCTAGTATGGTTGCGTGGGAGTCTACATATGTGCCACCGGTTCCGGTTTCGATAGCGAACCGGGCGCCAGGTACCTGCCGTTCACCGGTAGTTCCCCTGAGTTGACGAACCGATTCCACCAGGAGGGAATATGATCCGCCGGCTCCGATATGTCCCTTGGACAGCATGCCGCCGTCGGTCGTGCAGGGAATCTTCCCACCGGGCCAAGTGTCTCCCCGCAGGAAGATTTCACCGGCTCCGCCCCGTTCACAGAATCCCAGTTCTTCAAACGCGATAACCTGGTAGATGGGATAGGAGTCGTAAATCTCGGCAACGTCAATGTTAGCGGCAGTCAAACCTGCCTGCTCATACGCCAGCCGGCCCGCCTTCGCAAAGCCGAACCTGGTCATGTCCGGCTCCTGGGAAAAGACAAAATGTGTACTTGATCCACCTTCACCGAGGACATACACAGGCTTATCCACCACGTCCGGGGCGCGTTCGGCAGACGTCACAATTAAAGCTGATCCACCGTCAAACAACATATTTGACATCTTGGCCCGCAGAGGTGTGGACAGCATTTTTGAAGCCATCACCTCTTCGATGGTCAACGGCTTTCTGAAGAAGGCGTGGGGATTCATTTCCGCCCATTTCCGGTTGGACACACAGACGGCCGCCATTTGCTCATCCGTAGTCCCGGTTTCATACTGATAGCGCGTGGTGGCCAGAGCAGTTAACGAAGAAAAGTTCTGTCCGAAGGGTATTTCCCACTCAGGCGACTGGCCGGCAAAGGCAAACAGGTCAATTCCTGCTTGTCCAGACGGCATACCGGTTGCTAGTTTTTCAGCTTGAACCATCAGCACATTTTTAGCGTCCCCCTGTGCAAGCATGGCGCAGGCCAGCTTCAGGGAATTGGAACTGCTGGAGCCCCCAGACCAGATATTGCAGTTGGTCTTGACACCTGTAAGCCCCAGTTCTTCCACCATCCGACCGGTGGCCATTTCATTGGTGAAAACACCGCTGAACATAGCCGCCGTGGGCATGATGCAATCAATCTCCTCTTTATTGATCCCCGCGTCCTCGATGGCCAGCTTCGCCGATTTCATGGCAAACTCAATCGCCTCGGTTTCCTGGAATCGGCCTGTAGGCACCTCACCGATGCCAATGATCGCCCCTTTGGCCTTTCCTCTACGCATACGTAACCTCCTAACCTTCCTTAGCGTTTTGTTTCTCCGAACCACTGCTTTTCCAGCAGTTCGACCATCAATCGGTGTAAAAAAGCTTTCCGTTTTCAGCCATCGCCTTAAGTCGTTTGGAGGGCTTGAATCGGATCCCGTATTTCTTTTCCAGCTCCTTGAGATATGTGTAGACCTTGTCGATTCCCCATACATCTGCCTCCCGCAGGATGCCGCCGCGAGCGGGCGGGTATCCGCACCCGTATACCATGGCCAGATCCATGTCTCCCGGACGATCGCAGATCCCCTCTTCCATCATATAGGCGGCTTCATTGATCGCCCGGGCCAGCATCCGTTCAGCCAGTTCCTTCGTGGGCGGTTGTACCGGGGCTACATTGTTCTGCTTGAGGTAGGACTGAATGACGTCCAGAACAGCCTGATTGGGCACGGGTTTGGCCGGATCACTGTAATCGTAGTAGCCCGATCCGGTTTTGCGACCGAAGCATCCGGTTTTGAATATCCGATCGTGCAGCGCGGACACCTTCCACCGGGGCCCGAAGGACTCCTCGAAATTACGGGCCACGTGAAATCCGATATCGATGCCGGTCAGGTCATTGAGAATGAAGGGCCCCATGGGCATCCCCATTTCCATCAGTGCACGGTCGACCGACGCCATGGGTATACCTTCTTCGAGCATGTAATTACACTCACCCATCAGGGCATTGAGTTGACGGGAAACGTAGAAGCCAGGGCCGTCGTTGACCACGACCGGAATTTTCCTTATTTTTCTGGAAAACGCCACAGCCGTGGCAAGGGCGGTGTCCGATGTGTTCCCTGCGTTGATGACTTCCAAAAGCTGCATACGTTCGGCTGGATTGAAAAAATGCATCCCCAGCATCCTGGTCGGATCGCCGAGAACCGATGCCAGTTTCGTGATGGGCAACGCGGAAGTGTTTGTGGCAAAAATGGCATTCTCACCGCAAACCGAATCGACCTGTTTCCAGATCGACTTTTTGATTTCCATATTTTCCAGTACCGCCTCGATCACCAAATCGGCTGGGGCTACATCATCGAGGTTGGTTGTGATCGTCGCATTATCGGCAATCAACCGCTCCCGATCAGCCTCGGACATTTTTCCTTTTTTAACTGAGTAGGAAAAGGCCTTGCGCAGCGCTTGAAGACCATTTTGCAGCGAATCATCATTGACCTCCCACAAAATAGAATTGTATCCGAAGCGCAGCAGCATATGAGCGATGCCGCTGCCCATCACGCCTAAACCGAGCATGGCCACCGTTTTCACGGAAGCCGGTTTGACATTTTGAATTCTTGGCAACCGCCCGGAGGATCGCGAATTCAGGAAAAGCCCGATCAGATTCTTGGCGATATCGGATACGGCACACTCGGTAAAAAGCGCAGCTTCGACTTTGATATCGGTGTCGAAGTCGTC
>JAGTUY010000336.1 GCA_018224455.1 Desulfosarcina sp. | reverse complement strand
TCGTCAGAAGCCCGATCCGCAACCTGAAAACGAGAACGAGCTGAACGATGAGCAGGTCATTGATTTGACACAGATTGTTGAAGGGGGGGATGACAACGACGTCATCGATCTCACCGACATTCTGGAGGAGCCGGATCAGGCATTGGGCGCTGTAGTTGAACCTGAAGAGGCGGTTATCCCTCTGGTCGATGCCATTCCCACAGAGCCATCGGTTCAGGTGACGGATGAGACGGATGATGAAATCATCGATCTGACGGAGGTGACTTCAGCCCCGCAGACAATTGCCGTCGAACCGATAGCGGAATCCGCACCCGCCCTCCGTGAAGACGACGTTGATGAAGAGACGGCCGGAACGATGGAACAGGGTGAGCCGACGGTTGACGTGTTGGATGCCGAGGAACCATTAACGGCACAAGCAGAAACGATCGTTGCCGCGGATGACGAATTTGCCAACCTGGAGAGCAGGGCCGAAGCCATATTGACCGATGCTGCGGATGCCGACACTTTTTTAGCGCCCGAGGAAGCGGCTGAAACAGCCGGACCGGACAGCGACTTCATGGCCTTCGAAGAGGATGAAGCAATCAGGGTTGAAAATGAAGCGCCCGCCATGATTGAAAACGAACCGGAAGCCTCACCGGCTATCCCTGAATCCCTTGCTGCTCCCCTGCATGTCCCCGCGTCGCCGTCCGAACCGGTCCCCCTGACCGAGGCGCAGGTTGAAGCGGCACTGGAGCGAACCATCCTAAAAATTTACGGTGAGAAGATCGAACAGCTGATGATCCGCACCATCGAAAAGACCGTGACGCGAGAAATCGCCAGAATCAAAAATGCACTCCTGGACGACGAGGACGACGATAGGGTCGGATAACCGGGCAACCAACCAACCTCAATCAGCACGCAACAACCTTACATGGGGATTATCCTTAATCCCCTTTTCATTTTTCTCAGCCTGAGAAACATATTGCACAAGGAGCGTTTAGCCCATGAGCCGCGATTTACTGGACAAAAGTTATTCCCCCGCAACAGTTGAAAAACGCTGGTACGAATACTGGGAGCAGGAAAACCTGTTTGCCGCCGATGAGAATACGACAAAAAGGACCTATTCCATCGTCATCCCGCCACCCAACGTCACCGGCGTGCTGCACATGGGGCACGCCCTGAACAACACCATGCAGGACATTTTGTGCCGCTATCGCCGACTGAAGGGTGACAGCGTCCTGTGGATGCCCGGAACCGACCATGCCGGCATTGCCACCCAGAACGTGGTTGAGAAAAAGCTGGCCGCCGAAGGCACCGACCGGCATCAGTTGGGTCGGGAGAATTTCATCGAGGCCGTTTGGGGCTGGCGCAGGGAATATGGAAATGCCATCATCAATCAGCTCAAGCGCCTGGGCGCATCCTGCGACTGGGAACGGGAGCGGTTCACCATGGACGAAGGGCTCTCCCGGGCGGTGAGGAAAGTATTCGTCCAGCTCTACGACGAAGGCCTGATCTACCAGGGGAATTACATCATCAACTGGTGCTGCCGCTGCCACACGGCCCTGTCCGACCTGGAGGTGGAGCACGAAGACCTGGACGGCCACTTCTATTACATCCGCTATCCCTATGCCGACGGCTCCGGTTCGGTGGTCGTGGCCACCACCCGTCCGGAAACCATGCTCGGGGACACCGCCGTGGCCGTTCACCCGGAAGATGAACGCTATGCGGATCTGACTGCCGAAGCCGTGATCCTGCCGCTGATGAACCGTGAGATTCCCATCGTCCGTGACGCTTATGTGGACCTGTCCACCGGTACCGGCGCCCTGAAGGTGACCCCGGCTCACGACCCGAACGACTTTGATATCGGTGCGCGCCACGACCTGCCCAGCGTCAAGGTCATCGCCGACGACGGCAGCATGACCGATGCAGCCGGCCGCTTCAAAGGCATGGACCGTTTTGCCTGCCGCGAGGCCGTGGTCGCGGCGTTAACTGCTGAGGGGCTTCTGGAGCGGGTAGAGCCTCACCGGCACAGCGTGGGCCACTGCTACCGCTGCAAGACCGTCGTGGAGCCCAACCTCTCGCGCCAGTGGTTCGTCAAGGTTAAACCGCTGGCCGAAAAGGCCATCCAAGCCGTCGAGACGGGCAAGACGCGCATCATTCCCGCATCGTGGACCAAGACCTACTACGAGTGGATGGTTAATATCCGCGACTGGTGCATTTCCCGCCAAATCTGGTGGGGCCACCAGATTCCGGCCTGGACCTGCCAGAGCTGCCGCAGGATGATCGTGGCCATGGATGCGCCCGATGTCTGCCCGGACTGCGGTTCAACCGACCTTGTCCAGGAAACCGACGTACTGGACACCTGGTTCAGCTCGGCCCTGTGGCCCTTTTCCACCATGGGGTGGCCGGAGCAGACCCAACTGCTCAAGGCTTACTACCCCACCTCGGTGCTGGTCACCGGGTTCGATATCCTCTTTTTCTGGGTAGCCCGCATGATGATGATGGGCATCCACTTCATGAAAGAGATCCCCTTCCATGATGTCTACGTGCACGCCCTGGTGCGAGACGAGGAAGGCAAGAAGATGAGCAAGTCCAAGGGCAATGTCATCGACCCGCTCAACGTCATCGACGAATACGGAACCGACGCCTTCCGCTTCACCCTGGCCGCCTTTGCCGCCCAGGGCCGGGATGTGAAGATGAGCGAAAAACGGGTCGAAGGCTACCGACACTTTATCAACAAGCTCTGGAACGCCGCACGTTTTTCTCTCATGCACCTGGAGAAGGGCTACGATGTCATCGACGAGAAAAACATTTCCCTGCAGGACCGCTGGATCCTGTCCAGACTGAATCGGGTGGCACGGCAGACCGAGGAGGCCCTGGATGCTTACAAGTTCAACGAGGCCGCCGGCGCCGTCTACCAGTTTGTCTGGCATGAGTTGTGCGACTGGTACCTGGAGGCCATCAAACCCGCCCTCTACGACAAGGCCGGTGACGAGGAAAAGGCCGCCACCCTGTCGGTGCTGTGGCATGTATTCAAGGAGGCCCTGATCCTGCTGCACCCCTTTGCCCCCTTTGTCACCGAGGAGATCTGGCACTCGCTTCCCGGCACCAGCGGCTCGATCATGCAGGCGGTCTGGCCGGACCATATCCAGCCCGGCGACGACCCGGCGGCCGAGGCGCAGATGGAGACGGTCGTGGCCGTTATCACCGGCATCCGCAACGTGCGCGGTGAGATGAACATCTCTCCTTCCACGGCCCTGTCCGTAGCCGTACACCCCGAGGATTCGGAAACCGGCGCGGTGGTAGAGAACAACCGAGACCTGATCGCGAACCTGGCCCGCCTCACCGCCATCAGCGTTGAAGCTGTCATGAAGCGGCCCAAGATGGCGGCAACGGTCCTGGTCAACGGGGCAACGGTATATGTGCTGCTGAAAGGCATCATCGATTTTGCCCAGGAGCAGACGCGCCTGGAAAAGGAAATCGGCAAGTTATCCAAAGAACTGTCCGGCATGAACAAAAAACTGGGCAACGAGGATTTCCTCAAAAAAGCACCCGCCGATGTGGTGGACGGTGTCCGCGAAAAGCACGCCGCCCTGCTGGAAAAACAGCATGCTTTAGCG
>JAGTUY010000335.1 GCA_018224455.1 Desulfosarcina sp. | reverse complement strand
GCCAGGGGGGCAAAAAGCGCGATTGCTCCGCGGACCACATCGGCCATGTTCACCGGTTCGAGGGCCACCTCTCCGGCACCGGCATCGGATTTGGATATGATCAGCATGGTGTTGATCATATCCAGCAACCGGTCGCACTCCTCGATGGTGCTGCCGGCCAGGGTCAGGTCATCGCCACCGGAGGATGCGCCGGAAATGCTGATTTCCGCCATGCCGCGAATCCTCGCCACCGGGCTTTTCAGATCATGGGCAATGTTATCGCCCATTTCACGCATACCGACAACCAGCCTTTCGATGCGGTCAAGCATTTGGTTGAAGGTTACCGCCAGGCGGTCGATCTCTTCATGACGCGCCATGATTGGCACCCGGCGGCTGAGGTCGGATTCGGAAATCTGCCGGGCCGTGCGGGTGACCGCCTCAACCCCGGAAAGCGCCCGCCTGGCCATGAACCATCCCACCAGGACGGCGGTCAGAATCAGCGCCGACATGGTGATCAGAAAAATCTTCTTAAAAATAGCAATAAAGGCCGTGTCGTTCTCCATGGAATAGCCCAACTGCGCGACGACCCCCCTGCCGATGATCCCGTAGGCAATGCGAACCCGATCCGGCCGACCGGCGATGGTCAAGGTTTCATAGACCCGCGAACGTCCCTCTACCAGCTGCCCGACGGCACTCCGATTGATCCCGATCTCCTGCCAGTAGGTCATGTTGGATGAAGAAAAAGCCACACCACTGGCATACAGCAGGCGGAAAAAGACCTTTTTCTCACCGGCTGCCTGGGATTCGATCAGTGCCGCGGATTTAACCTCCTCAAGTCCCTGAAGGTTGTAGATGGCTTCGAATTCGGAGATTTTATCGGAAAGGCGGCTGTCCAGGCGTTGCCTCAGGTTGGTGGTAATCAAGACATAGAAAAAAAGGAATGCCAAGCAGGAGGACAATGAGAAAATGATCCCGTACCACAAAGTCAATCTGAACGATAGGGATCGATGCAGGTTAATCGTTCTGGCGAAGGGCATACCCCACCCCGCGGACCGTGTGGATCAGTTTGTCTTCAAAACCCTTATCCACCTTATCGCGGAGCCGGCAGATTCGAGCCTCCACCACGTTGGTTTGGGGATCGAAATGGTAATCCCACACGTGCTCCATGATCATGGTCTTGGACACCACCCGGCCGGCATTTCTCATCAAATATTCCAGAAGAGAGTATTCCAGTGGCTGCAAATCGATTCTAACCCCGCCGCGAAAGACTTCCCGCGTCAGCACATCGATCGACAGCTCACCGCAAGACAATCGGGTGGGTTCTTTGGCACCGCTGGCCCGCCTGATCAGCGCCTGCACACGGGCCAGCAATTCCGAGAAGGCGAATGGTTTGCTCAGATAGTCGTCACCACCGGTTTGAAGGCCCCTGACCCGGTCATCGATGGAACTTTTGGCGCTGAGGATGATCACCGGCGTCATCACCTTTTCCCGGCGCATCCGCCCAATCAGTGAAAGGCCATCCAATCCGGGCAGCATGATGTCCACAACCGCGGCGGCGTAGGGTTCACTGAGGGCCAAGTCCAATCCTACCGTTCCATCCACGGCATGATCCACCGCAAACCCTTCCGCCTTGAATCCCTTTTTAACGAAGGAGGCGATTTTTTGGTCGTCTTCAACCAGTAAAAGGCGCATATTTTTCTTCCGGTCTAGCTGAAACGCAATTATCTTGACAAACCTCGTGGTCGCTGAAACAGTGTGCCTTTTCTAAAATAGTAGTTGAAATTGGAAAAAAAATGAAGCGAAAAAAGATGATGTCCAGTTTAACTTTGGAGAAACGACTTACCTGAAACCTCGATTCTTCGGAAAGGATCATTTCAATGACGCTTCAAGACAAACTGAAAGACGATCTGAAATCAGCCATGAAAGCCCGGGACAAGGTTCAAAAAGATGCCATCCGGGTCGTCATGGGAGAAATGGCACGTTCGGACAAAAAACAATTACCGGATGAAGAGATCATCAAGATACTCAAGAAACTGATTAAATCGGAGAAAGAAATGCTCGAAAAGAGCGGTCAGGGAGCGACGTCACCGTTTATTGCCATCATCGAGGCCTATCTGCCCAGAATGGCCACACCAGATGAGATTGGCCAGTGGATTGCCGCCAATATCGATTTTTCGGGCTACAAGAATAAAATGCAGGCCATGGGCACCATAATGGCCCACTTCGGCGCTTCCGCCGATGGCAATACCGTTAAGCAGGTGCTGCAGAATTATTCTGCATAAATGGGGTTTCGAAACGCTCAATTCAGAATTCCCACCACTGCACCCGTCATGCAGGTGGCCAGCGTGCCGGCCACCACTGAGCGTACACCCAAGGCAACGATCTCGCTGCGCCGGCCCGGGGCCATGGTCTTTGGCAAGCACCAGGAAGAATTGCCTGAAAACCGGCGCCTTAAGCAAAATCAGGCCGGTGATCACCTGGGCAGTGATGCCCACGATAACCACCTTCAACGACACCTGTTTGCGATTTTCACCCATCAGCCAGGCCAGGAGAAGGAATACCGCCAGCCCGGCCGATCCCTGTAAAACCATGGATGCTGCCCCTGTCTTGCGCTCATGTTGCCGAACCCCAACCATCGCGGATCCGCTTTATCCACCGTCCCTGATCAATACTTTCGCAATCTGGATGTCATATGCCCGATTCGGATCGAACCGACCCCGTTTCTCATACAGCACCTGAGCCTGTTGAATGGCACCATAGGGAACCCAGCCGTGATCGTTCCAGACGCTGGGGTCGTCTTCATTTTTCATTCTGAATTCAACATCCTTGTTTTTCTCGCGCACATACATGCGCACCCGCTTGTTCTCAGGTAAGGGGTAGTAGTAGATACCGATTTTGTCTTTCATGCCGCTATTGGTCCTCCGATGATAGGGTCATGACAGTCTTTTAAAAAAGGCCCCTTTGCTTTAAAACCGATGCGGCCTGCCCACCAAGGCGAGTCACCCGGGTCAGGGCCTGCGTCAGATGAAAGGCGGTCTCCTGAGGAACGCCGGAATTGATCATCACCAGTGCCATATTGATTTTTTTTCCAATCTCATGCCAGCATCTGTCACCCGTAATTCTGCCGGCCAGATCCGATTCATCGGCAACCATATGGGCGAGCGTTTTAAGCAGACGCAGTCCCTGCCGTCTTTCCGGACCGTCCATGCCTGCCACCTGGTTCGAAACCTGGCAGATCCAGATCAATCCCGACTTGACCTTCTCGCTCTGGGCATAAGCCAAGATGGCCTGTTTGACGCTGTTCCCTCGATCGTCATTTGTTTCCAGCGGTTCATCATCATTCACGTTGGGACCACCTTTTTACCAATGGTAGCGTGTTCTAACGAATATTTTATCTTTTTCAAAGTTTTTTCTTTTCAGAGATAGGGTTCTGAGATAACTTTTCAGCAGTCGGATCATTGACCCACCATCAACCGCCCGCAGAGGTCGTCCGGATGAGCGAAGGCAGACGATTGAAGCACCTTGCCATGCCTGCAAAGGAATTTCAGTCCGCTGGAACGCACGGTGTTGCCTTCGAAACCCCTTGTACCGACCATCGCCCCGCCCAGGAGGTGTTGAAGGAAAGGGATCTTCAATTGTCCGCCATTATCCATGCTTTTGATGGATTCGTGTATGTTTGTACCAAAGACTATCGCATCGCGTTCATGAACGAGCGATTGATCAAACGCGCAGGCTTTGACGGCACAGGGCAACGTTGCCACAAGGTTCTGCATAACCTGGACCAGGTTTGCCCTTGGTGCCGCAACGACCGCGTATTCAAAGGGGAAACCGTTCGCTGGGAAGTGAAGAGCCCCAAAGATGGGCGCTGGTATTACGTCATCGACACCCCCCTGGTGCATCCGGGCGGATCCATTTCCAAATTCGGTATGATCATCGACATTCACCAGCGCAAGGAAGCCGAAGAGGAACTGGAAAGGCACCGGCGCAATCTGGAAGAACGGGTACACGCTCGGACCCGGGACCTGACGCTGATCAACGAACACCTGATCAACGAAATTGAGGACCGAAAAAAGATCGAAAAAACGTTGAGAGAGAGCCAGGAGCGGCACCGCATCATTTTCGACGGCTCCCGGGACGCCATTTTCATCAGCGGCGCCGACGGCGCCATCCTGATTTTCAACCGCAGCGCCACCCAGTTAACCGGATACCGACCGGATGAACTTAAAAAGCTCAAAATTTTCGATCTTTACGCCAAGGCTGACCCCAAACGGCACAGTGATTTCTTTAAACGCATCTGGGTGGGTCAATCCATCTCCGGCGAGGCAAGAATCGCCAGGAAAGACGGCCGCACCATCTATACGGAATTCAGCAGCCGCAAGATTGTGATTGCCGGCAACGCCTGTGCCCATACCATTGCCAGGGATGTAACCGCCCGCAAGAAATCCGAAGCCGCCCTTCGCCGCAGCGAGGCAAAATACCGGGAACTGGTCCAGAACACCAACAGCATCATCATACGCTATGACCCCTTGGGGCGCATCACCTTTTTCAATGAATATGCCCGGACATTTTTCGGGTTTCCCGAACCGGAGGTCATCGGACGAAACATACTGGGAAGCATCATTCCGTGGCGGTCCTCCGAAGGGCGGGACTACCGATCCCTGATGATGGACTTTCTGAAGCATCCGGAACGATACCCCACCAATGAAATCGAAAATATCCGTCGGGGCGGTCGACGCGCCTGGATTGCCTGGACCAACAAGGTCGTGCGGGATAAAGCCGACCGGATCGTTGAAATCTTGAG
>JAGTUY010000334.1 GCA_018224455.1 Desulfosarcina sp. | reverse complement strand
CCACAAGGTAAGAATAGAGAAAAAGAACGATTAATGTCAAGCATAAAAGATGAATTTAATACAGTATGTGAATGCCGATGGTTATGCATCCCCTGTGTTGACCCGTGTGGGCTTTTCAGATATCTTTCCACAGGTGTTTCCATGTCTTTGGACCGACCTCTCTTTTTCCCACAACCCGCAAAGGGCGCCTCCCATGCCGTCACTGAAATCCGTCATTCACGAGAGCCTGTTGCTCAAACTATTGGCCAGCGTCGGCTTGGTGTTGTTTCTCTCCCTCGCGGTGTGGGGATTCTTCAATTTTCGATACATGCAGCAAAAGATGGTGGGCAACATCACCGCCGGCACGCAGCGGCTGAGCAACACCATCCGACTGGGCACCCATTATGCCATGATGCTCAACTCCAGAGATGACATCAAGCAGATCATCAACAACATTTCCAAGCAACACGACATCGTCAACATCCGCATCTATAACAAACAGGGTGAGATCAAATTCTCCAATCAGGATCTCGAGATTGACACGATCACCAACATCAAGGACGAGGCCTGCTTCATCTGCCACCGCAGCGATCCACCGGTGCATCAGGTGGCGCTGGCCGAAACCGTACGCACCTTCCGGTCAAAGAGCGGCTACCGGCTGATGGGCGTCATCAGCCCGGTCTACAACGAACCGGGCTGTTCCACCGATGCCTGCCACGTCCATCCGCCGGACAAAAAGGTGCTGGGTGCCATCGACCTGGTCGTTTCGCTGGAAGAAGCGGACCTGGAGCTGGCCCGCTACGAAAGAAACCTGGTCGCCCTGGCCGCCTTCATTTTCCTGACCACATCGGCCATGATCCTTTTTTTCATTTACCGGTTCGTGAAATACCCAGTCAAAAAACTCATTGACGGCACCCGGCGCATCGAAAAAGGAGATTACTCGGCACCGGTGGAAGTTGACCAGGCCGATGAAATGGGACAATTGGCCAAGGCCATTCGACAGATGGGCACAGCCATCAACGGCAAGCAGAGCGAGCTCAACAAGCAGCGCGACCAGTTCCAGAACCTGTTTGAAATGGTGCCCTGTGTTATCACCGTACAGGACCGGGACTACCGGCTCATCGGCTACAACCGTGAATTCGCCGACAAATTCGCACCTCAACCCGGTGATTTCTGCTACCGTGCCTACAAGGGGCGCTGGGAGAAATGCGAGGACTGCCCGGTGGAGGCCACCTTTGCCGACGGACAATCCCATTACAGCGAAGAGACCGGTGTGGACAAGGACGGCAGCATCAAGCACTGGATCGTGCGCACCTCGCCCATTCGCGATGAAAGCGGCCGGATCGTCGCCGCCATGGAGATGAACCTGGACATTTCCGAACGCAAGCAACTGGAAGACAAACTGGAACTGTCCGAAAAAAAATACCATGCCATTTTCAACAACATTCCCAACCCGGTCTTCGTCTTGGAGATCCGCAGCCTGGAGATTCTGGATTGCAACAAGAGCGTTCAGACTGTTTACGGACTGGACAGGAAACGCTTGATCGGCACCTGCTTTCTGACGCTTTTCGAACCTGATGAACGCGAAACCATGGCTTTTCGCATGGCCACCGCGGCGGTGTTGAACCAGGTGCGCCATGTGGGCGCCGATGATCGGCTGCTTTATGTGGACATCCGCATTTCCCCTTCCGAATACACCGGCCAGCAGGTGCTGCTGGTAACCATCAGTGACGTCACCAAGCGGCTGGAAACGGAGCAGCAGCTGATCCAGGCCAGCAAGATGGCCACCCTCGGGGAGATGGCCACCGGCGTTGCCCATGAGCTGAACCAGCCCCTGTCGGTAATCAAGACCGCCAGCAATTTTTTCATGCGCAAACTGAAAAAGAAAGCGCCCATCCGCGATGACATCCTGCTGACCATGTCCGAGGAGATCGACAGCCATGTGGAACGGGCCACCAAGATCATCAACCACATGCGGCAGTTCGGCAGAAAATCGGATCCCAACCTGGAGCCGGTTCTGCTCAACGAGGTACTGGAACGCGCTTTCGAGATCTTCAGCCAGCAACTCAAGGTGCGGGGCATCGACGTCATCTGGCAGAAGGATCCCGATCTGCCACGGGTGATGGGCAACCCCAGCCGTCTGGAGCAGGTGATCATCAACCTGCTCATCAACGCCCGGGATGCCATCGAAGAGCGGTCCGACCATGCACCGGAAAGCATGGCCCCCCGCATGATCACGCTGGTCACCACAAGCAATACGAAGACGGTCACCCTGTCGGTGGGCGATACGGGGAGCGGTGTGCCGGAGTCGATCCGAGGCAAGATTTTCGAGCCCTTCTACACCACCAAAAAAGTGGGCAAGGGAACCGGGCTGGGGCTCTCCATCAGCTACAGCATCGTCAAGGAGTGCGGCGGCTCGATCAATGTGACGACGAACCCGGAAGGCGGCGCGTGTTTCAACTTGCACTTTCCCATTGCGAAAGATCCATCATGACCGGCGACATCCTTCTAGTGGACGATGAGGCGGGCATCCGCAAGGTGCTGGGCATTTCCCTGGCCGATCTGGGATACACGGTCCATGCAGCGGAAGATGCCGCGGCTGCCCTGGCAATCATCGACGCCGTCCGTCCGTCCATCACCCTCACCGACATCAAGATGCCGGGCATGGACGGCATCGAACTGCTCAAGGTCATCAAAGACCGCTACCCGGACACGGAAGTGATCATGCTCACCGGCCACGGCGACATGGACCTGGCCATCGAGAGCCTCAAATTCCAGGCAACCGATTTCATCACCAAGCCCATATCCGACGACGCATTGACCGTTGCCCTGGAGCGGGCCGGTGAACGCATCGAGATGCGACGTCAATTGAGGGCCTACACGGAAAACCTGGAAGACCTGGTGGAAGAAAAATCCCGTCAACTCATCCAGGCGGAGCGTCTTGCCGCGGTGGGGGAAACGGTGGCAGGACTCTCCCACACCATCAAGAATATCACCGGCGGTCTGGACGGCGGCATGTTCGTTCTGGGAAAAGGCATCGAACTGGAAGACACCGCCTATTTGAAGCAAGGATGGGAACTGGTGCGGGCGAATGTGGACCGGATAAAAAACCTTTCCCTGGACCTGTTGAACTTTGCCAAAACAGACCGTCTGGAATATCGGCAGATAAATCCCGAGCAACCCGCCCGGGAAGTCTTCGACCTGATGCGATCGCGGTCCCGGGACCACGGGTTGGATCTCATCTTGGACGTGGCGACCGGACTGACCCCGACGCGGATGGACCCTGCGGGCATTCATCAGTGCCTGATGAACCTGGTCACCAACGCCATCGATGCCTGTGTGGATACGGAGCCGGCAAACGGGGTGCAGCGCATCACCCTGTCCGTCCGCCCAATCAAGGACGGGGGCGTATGCTATCAGGTGGCGGATACGTGCTGCGGAATGGATGAACCGACGAAAGCCCGGCTGTTCCAAATCATATCAGTCAAGATAGTAGTCGACAAGGATTCGAATGCTGGTTCCACCCAAGAAAAACCAGTATGCCCTGCGCGCCATCTTCGAACTTGCCAAACACATGGACCAAGGGCCGGTGAAGATATCGGATATCGCCACCACCCAGTCCATCCCGCTGCGATTTCTTGAAGTGATCCTCAATCAACTCAAGGCCAGCGGCATCAAGGATGTCAACGATTCGGTTGACGGGTCATTAAAAAGCGGGGCGGATCTAATCATGATCGATACCATCCGGTCTGCTCGAAGGCCGCTTCATTGGCGCCTTAGCTGAAAAGGCCGGGATTGTCAAGCTTGCCTGAAAAAGGGTGGGTTAGCTCCCTTTGAGCATGCGCATCAGCGTCCGATCGCGATCGACAAAGTGGTGTTTCAGCGCGGCGGCAACATGGATGACGATGAAGGCCGCAAGCAGGACGGCGGCCACACCGTGAGCCTCCCGTAAGACGTTTCCCAGCGACGGACTTTGCCACACCAGCGGGGGCAGTTTGAAAAGTCCGAAAACGGAGACCGGATAGCCATAGGTCTGCGACATGAGGATGCCCACCAGCGGCTGGAGGAGCAGCAATACATACAAAAATATATGCACCAGGTGGGCGATGTAGTTCAACACCGGGATGCTGCCCAGGTCACGGGGTCGTGGATTGGCGGACCGCCAGGCAATGCGGCCGATGGTCAGCACAAAGATGACGACGCCGATAGATTTGTGGCCGGCAATCACAACCGCCTTAAAACCGCCCGCCGGCAGAATAGACAGCAGGCTGCCGCCCAGGAGCATGCCGATGGCCAGCGCAGCGATGAGCCAGTGCAGCAGGCGCGCAATCAAACCATAATGATCTTGGGTATTCAGAAACATGCGGACCTCCTTAAACATGTTTTGGGATGGCGGGCATGCCGATGGCATCCGGGGCCGGGCAGAAAACGCGGCAGAGATTATCCTGTCGTGCTTTATCGTAGCCAAAAGCGACACTGAAGGCAAGCCGGCGTTGAGCGACAAACACGGCAAGGGCCGTCTTTTTTAGCCCGGATGGTCCTTGCCATAAAGGATCCGGCCCAGTTCCCGGTGGGTGAAGTAGGGATCGTCGTTGCGCAGGTAGGGCAGCAGGATGCGTTTCTTGCGGACGATGTCCCGGGAAATATCGGCGAAGATGGCATCGGGATCGAAGAGGGCCGCCGAGATGATGGCCTGGCCGAAGGGGTTGATGATCTCGCTGCCGCCCCAGAAACGAAACGGATTCTCGTCGACGGCCCCAGGGGCTGAATCGGTCTGTTCGCACGCGTCGGACCTGAGGTCTTCAAATGCCTCGCAGCCGACCCGGTTGGCGCACAGGTTGTACACCCCGAACACCCTCGAGTAGAACCGGTTGATGATGTTCCAGCTCTCGATGTTGGAAAACTCGTTGCCCATGGAACCCCGGGAGGAGTTGAACATGGTGACGAAGATGTCCGCCTTCTGGGTGACCCCTAAATAGGGCAGCGAGGGGTGCCACAGGTCGTTGCAGATAAACGGGGCAACCGTCAGGCCCTTGAGTTTGAAGACGCGGACATGCTTGCCGCCGGAGAAGATTTTGCGCTCTTCGAAGACGCCGTAGTTGGGCAGATTGAGCTTGCGGTAGGCGAACAGGACTTCACCGTCCACGGCCACCAGCGCCGAATTGTAGAAATTCATGGCCAGGGATTCTTCGATGAATCCGACGACGGCCGCCGTTCCTTTGGTCGCCCCGGCCAGACTCCTGATCTCCGGCGAGTCGATGCGCAGGGCCGCCTCGTGATATCTTTCCCGGACAAAGTAGCCGGTCAGGGAAAGCTCGGGGAAGACCATCAGGTCGACACCTTGCGCCTTGGCAGCCTCAATTTTTTCAATCGTGGATGCCAGGTTGGTTTTGACATCCAGCAGGACCGGATCGGTCTGGTAGACGCCCACTTTCATTGATGGAACCCTTTCTATATCATGTATAAATGATGGCTCAAAGCACGGTCACCCGTCAATCGACGGCTGCACGGCATCCGTTGATGAGGGGATCGATGGATGGCCATTGCTCGGCCGACCAGATTTTTTCAATCAAATCGTTGGCTTTAATCTTACCAATGATCGGGCCGGTCAGCCAGACAAATTTTGCTTCCAGGTCGGCATCCGAGGGCAGCGCGTCCGGCGGTTCCCACATGGCTTCAATGCGGCCGGATCGGTATACCTCACCGGTGGTGGTCTCGACCACCACTTCGGCCGGGGCTTTGGCCGGGAACTCGGCTTCAAATTCAGGGACGACTTCGGTGAAGACCCGATCCAGTATGCTCAGCAGATCGGGCTCGTGCAGGCGCGGCGGCAGGACCTGAATGGGTCCGACCTCCCCGTCCAGCAGCGCGGCGGCCACCGGGAAGGCCAGGCTGTACTGGGCCTCCTCCGTGTTACGGGGCGGCCCGTTGGGCAGGCAGGTGGCGGCCTCGAAGGTGCGTACGCGGATGCGCCGGATCTGGTCCGGTGTCAAATGGTGTTCTCGGGTGATCTTGAGCGCGCCGGCTACGGCCGGTTGAGCCCAACGACAAGCGGCATAGGGCTTGAAATAAAGGTTGAGGATTTCCCACCGCTTCCCCAGGTTGAGCACCATCGAGGAATCCGGTGAATCGTCGAAAAGCGGCCGGATACCGGTAAACCCGTCCCGGGCCATAATCGCCGACAGCACCGCCACCATGCAGCCCCAACCGATACTGTCCTTGCCCATGGCAGGTGTATCGATGCCTTTCATCATAGGGGCGATGGGCGCGTGGTATTCGGCAGCGCCCATGGCGTGGAAGAGCTGCTCCTCGGCCAGTCCCATCAACCTGCCGGCAGCCGCCGCACCGGCAATGGCGCCCCAGCTTCCTGAGGAGTGGTAGACCGCGTAAGTGGCATGGCGTATCAACCCGGCCCGGATACCCAGTTCGTATGCGATCACCAGGGCGGTGAGAAAGTCCGCCCCGGTACACCCGCCGGCCAGTTCGGCAGCAGCCAGAACCGGCGGCAGTGCACAGGCACCGGGATGGCCCTTGACGTTGCGGTAGCCGTCGTCGATGTCCAGCGCATTACCGAAAAAACCGTTGGCCAGTGATGCGGCGGCGGCAGACACCCGCTCGCCGGAGACCATGATGGTGGCCTGGTCACCACCGAACTGTTCCCGGGCCGTCTTGCGCATGATGTCGGCAACGGGTGTCTGCGATCCGGCAATCAACGCCCCCAGCGTGTCCATCAGGCAGCGCTTGGCCTGGTGCTGAACATCGTCAGGCAGGTTCTCCCATCGGGTGCTCAGCGTGAAATGGATGGCGTGTTGGGTCAATTGCCCCATGATCTTTCTCATTTGTTGGTCAAATAGGCGAAGGCAATAAGGGTCGTCACGCCGGGGCATCATTTCGCAAGGTTGAGATTTTTACAAAAGGCCCTGAGCCTTTAGAAAGCCTTGCGCGACTTCCGTAACTGATTTTTTGTCGACGTCAACCTCCGCGTTCAAGGCTGATATGGTCGCGTCGTCGAATAGGCCAGACAGTTTGTTCAGGTGTTCTGCAAGCTCTGGATTTGCGTCCAGCGTCTCTTTACGAACGGTCGGCGTAATTGCATATGCCGGAAAGTAATTTTTTGTATCCTTGAGTACACTGAAATTGAAGGCCGGGATTCGTCCATCCGTGGCAAAAACAAGGCCAACATCGACGTCACCGTCTTTCAAGGCCGTGTAAATCAAACCGGTCTCCATGCGTTTTATTTCAGAGCGTGGAAACTCGAAGCCATAGGCTTTTTGGAGCGGCTTCAAACCGTCGTCCCGTTTATAAAACTCAATGTTGCACCCCAGGGTCAATTTATCCCCAGCGTTGAGCTTAGCCGCCAGATCTTCCAGCGACTTGATGCCCTTTGCCTCGGCATCGGCCTTGCGAACCGCCAGGGCATAGGTGTTATTGGCGGCAGAGGCATTCAGCCAGACAATGCCAATTTTCGCATCTTCGGTTTTCACTGCCTCATAAATCGCTTCACCCGGCTGATTGGCAAATTTGTTTTTTTGAAAATTCAGAAAGGCCGTACCCGTGTATTCCCAATACATGTCCACCTGTTTGTTTTCCAGTGCCTTGCGCACCAGTGAGGTCCCCATACCGGTTTTGAGTTGAACATCGTAACCGTGGGCGGTTAAATATTGACCGGTGATTTCAGCCAGAAGCAGTTGTTCGGTAAACCCCTTACCGCCAACAACGATGGAAGCCGCCGATGCCGTCTGCACGGTCAACACCACGATGAGCAAAACCGTTACGAAACTGATTTTTTTTAATGTGTTTTTCATGTCATTTCCTCCTATTATGAAAGTTATTCTTGCGCAAAGCGCTGCGGATTTACGCCTTTGGGTATGAGCCAAAACTGCAGTCTTGACAGAACAAAATCCGTCCCGATCGCCAAAGCGGCAATCGATACGGATCCGATTAACAAAGAGTTGAATTCATTGAGTTGAATCCCGGTAAAAATATACTCTCCCAGGCTGTCGGCGGCGATCAGGGTAATCAAGGGGCTGGTGCCGACATTCAAGGCGAAACCGGTTCGAATACCGGCTGAAATGACGTAAAGTGCGTTGGGAATTTGTACTTTCCACAGAATTTGTTGATCGGTCATTCCCTGACCGCGTGCGGCTTCAATCATATGTTCCGGAACTTCATTGATCCCCTGAAAGGTATTTCTGACCACAGGCAAAACGGTAACCGTGGCCAAACCGATAAACGCCGATTTGAAACCAAGCCCCGAAAGGGTCATGATGATCGCCAGAATCGCCAGCGTGGGTACCGCAGAGAGAATATTGAAACCTTGGGCAAATACTTCCGCATAACGTTTGAACCAGGGCCGAGTCATCAGGATGCCTGAACCGATTCCTAATAGTGACGCGGTGATACCGGAGGAAAAGACGATCCATACATTTTGCCTGAGCAGATAAATCCAGTCCTCGTAAGTATCCATGAACTCTTTAATCAGGCCGGTCGATTCGGAAAAAACACCAAACAGATACACCACTGCCAGCATGATATACAGCAAGAACGTCTTACTTTGTTTAATGAGTTCTATGACGTAGTTCATGAATCCATCCTAAGTAATTTTTTCGCCTGGCTTGCGAGGTGCTTCTCCGAGCAGGCTGGCAATGGAGTGCTGCGTGATGTAGCCTTTGTAGGCACCGTCATCGTCCACCACCGGCAGCCAATCGCTTGCGTGAACATACATTTGTGAGACGGCGTCATGCAGGTTGTCATCTTCATGGATCGTGCCGGGAATCGGATCAATGTACTCACCGACGACACCGCTCTTATCACCCTTGATCTCTTCTTTGGTGATGTAACCCCGTGCACGACCCCGCGGGCCGACCATCACGGCGATGTGGGCATTGCGATTGCGCATCTCATCGGCCGTTTTATCCAGTGGGTCATCGGAATTGACGGCCATTCGAAAGGGCATAATCGCTTGGGTAACCTTAATAAGTTTGAGCCGTTTTAAGGCGCGATCCGTGCCCACAAATTCTTTAACAAAGCTGTTGGCCGGATTGGAGAGGATCTCATCCGGCGT
>JAGTUY010000333.1 GCA_018224455.1 Desulfosarcina sp. | reverse complement strand
GGGGCGGCATTACCGTCCCTTGAAATTATCGCTGGTGGGCCGTGAATGAATCGAACCTTCAACCTACTGATTACACCATGTTTACCTGTCCTTTTCGGCAATTTCGGCAAAATTTCGGCAAAAATCTTTGGGCTGAAATAATCCGAATTGGCTCACCACTCCACATAGCCAGCCATCATATTGAACAGCGGACCATAGGTGAAAACAATTCCAAATTCAAGTTTTTTCTTAATAACATCATCAGAAGGTGATAGTAGGGCAGGGGATGTAAAAATAACCGCTATGTGACCGCTGAATCAACGGATGCCATATTGGACACAACCAGCACCACGACTGTTTGGCCCATTCCCAACTCCAAATAGCCCTTTAATCGCCCTGACAGCCAATTTTCAGGGATTAGGGATACCCCCCTCCTCCCGTCTATCGAATCCCTGATGCCCTGATACCCTGTCTTCAATCCTTCTGTGCTTGATTACCTCACGGCACCCTTTCATAGGCTAAAATTTATTCCACTCGCTTACAGACAGGAATTATGGTATATTATTACAAATTGTTAACTTATACGGATAGGTAGTACAACACATACAAAAGAAGATTCCGATGAGCAATGCGTCTCCCACCTCCGATCATTTAATTCCCGATCCAGACATTGGAAGATTGGCTGAATCCATCCGTTCACTTTATGTTGCAATTCTAAACCGTGCAATTAAAGATATTTTTAAGCCTACCTCAAGTGACCATGAAATTTACAGAAACCAAGCCCTATATTGGGTAGCAGCAGACGATTTTGAGAGCATCAATAGCTTTGTTAATATCTGTAATTACTTAGATATCAATGTAGATGAATTTCGTCAGGTTCTTAATGTCGAATTAGGTAGGATGGAGCGTGGCCTACCCCATCGTATAAAATTTAGTGTGATCGATCACTAAATCTGGACCAGGCGTGGCAGATAATAGTCGTATCGTTCTCCTTGCATGATTGTCAGCTTCAATCCAATCACCCGTCCTACCCCACAGCTATCCAACCAAATTCCTGACACCCCTGTAGGGAGTCAGTATTTTTAACCCGGGCATCGGGGTAATTTTTCACGCAGGATTGACAGGCAAGCCGGGATGGTCGAATTAAATGAGCCTCGTTAAGGGGCTTTTTTATTCAAATGAAATAGGGCGGAGGAGTTCGCGGCTCCATCCGCCCTGAAAACACCGGGATCGACAGATCCCCCAAAAGACTTGCCTTATGATAATCGCTGTCGCCGTCAATCTCAAGCAGCTTTTCAAGCATCAGAGAAATTATCCTTGGCCGCGCCCCGACACCTGTCCGCAGTGCAGTGCCGGCGGTCTGTGGGGGCACGGTTTCGTATTGGCCTACTTCGATGATTTATCCGGTGGGGTGTTTCTGCGTCGTTATCGCTGTCCCCACTGCGGATGCGTCATCCGGCTGAAGCCAGAAGGATTCTTTCGTCGTTTCCAGGCATCCATCGCGACAATCCGCTCCAGTCTGACAAGGCGGCTTACCGGTGATCGCTATCTGTCGGGCATATCGGTAAGCCGTCAGCGGCACTGGCTAAACGGACTCACCCGCAACGTGATGGCTCGTCTGGGCATTCACTGGCGTGGCCGGTTGCTCGACGGGTTCGAGTGCTTGATTGCGCGGGGTTATGTACCAGTCGCCAGTTCCGTTTAATCAGGCTCGATTCTCGTTTTTACGCACCCTACCGAAGGCTGCCGTGGCCGGGCATCCCAATCTGTCGTAAAGCGGTCCTCCAAACCCTAAAAAGGAGGATTTTATGACAGAAGATGAGAAAAAGCAGGTAGCCGCCTTTCGTTTCGGGGTGATCTGCGATCTGGTCAACGGCGTTCAACTGGCTTCCGGCGAACAGGAGCAGGTGCTCCGGGACAAGTGCACCCGCAAATGGCAGATCCCCTTTTCCAACAAAACCCGGATCAGCCGGTCGACGATGTTGCGCTGGATGCGGGTTTACAAAAACAGCAACGGCCGTCTGGAAGCATTGTATCCGGCCGCGCGTTCGGACCGGGGGAAAAGCCGGGCATTGGATCAGGACACCGCCCTGGCCCTCATCCAATTGCGGCGGGAACTGCCCAAGGTCACGATCAAACAGTTGATCCAACAGATGCACCGCCGCCGCCTGGTCGTGCCGTGGACGAAGCTGAGCCCGTCGACGGTCTATCGCCTTTTGCGCCGCCACGATCTTACCGGACCATCGGCCATGAAGCCGGTCGATCGCAGAAAGTTCGAGGCCGAGCTGCCCAACGATCTGTGGCAAAGCGATGTCATGCACGGGTGTCAGATCCGCGTCGACGGGAAAAATCGCAAATCGTACCTGATCGCCATTATCGACGACCATTCCCGGCTGATCACCCATGGTCAGTTTTATCTGTCCGAAAACCTGGCCTGCTATCTGGATTGCCTGGAACATGCACTTTCAAAAAGGGGCCTGCCCCGCAAATTGTATGTGGACAACGGTCCGGCGTTCCGCAGTCGTCACCTGGAGCATGTGACCGCCAGCCTGGGTATCGCCCTGATCCACGCCAAACCTTACCAGCCCCAGGGCAAGGGGAAAATTGAGCGATTCTTCAGGACCGTACGCAACGATTTTATGTTCAGCTTCAAGGGCCGCACGCTCATCGAACTCAACGCTGCGTTCGAGGTCTGGCTCAACCAGGTCTACCACCAGCGCCAACACGGGGGAACCGGCCAAACACCGTTTGCCCGGTTTACCGACAACCTGAAGTGTTTGCGACCGGCGCCCGACAACCTGAGCGATCACTTCAGACAACGGATCCGGCGCACAGTCGCCAAAGACCGCACAATCACGCTTGACGGCCAACTGTTCGAAGCGCCGGTGGCCCTGATCGGCCGGCAGGTCGAACTGCTCTATCATAACCATCGTCCCGACCAAGTGGAGGTCATCTTTAAACAACGATCTTATGGCATGGCTCGACCGGTTCAGTTGCATGTCAATTGCCGGGTCAAGCGCGATAAGAACCACCATACGCAAATTGTCAGCAGCACCCCGGTACAACACTATCGCGGCGGCAATCTGTTCGGAAAGGAGCGGTGATGATCAACTACCGGCATTTCTTCGGCCTCGAAAAAGAGCCCTTCAAGGCGGATCTGAACCCGAACGAGATTCTGAAAACCGATGAGTTGTCCGGCGTGGCCAGCCGATTTGATTACGTTGTTCGCATCGGCGGCATCGCCGTGGTCACCGGTGAAATCGGTTCCGGCAAGTCCACAGCCCTGCGGTATGCCCAAACGACGCTGCACCCGGCCGAGTACAAGCCTCTTTATGTGGTGGCCACCAGCGGCTCCATTCTGGAGTTGTACCGGCAAGTCGCTTTTGAAATGGGGTTGGCCCGGGCCTCCAGTTCCAAAGCGGCCATGACCACCTTGCTACGCACGGAAATCACCAGCCTGGTCGTAGACAAGAAGATCAAACCTGTGCTGACCATCGATGAGGCCTCCTTACTGCGTTTGGAGGTGCTGGCCGAACTGCACACCTTGTGTCAGTTCGAAAAGGACTCCAAGCACTTTTTGCCCGTGCTTCTGGCCGGACAATCCAGTCTGGTGGATAAATTGACCTATCGCAGTTCCGAACCGTTGGCTTCACGGGTGATTGCCCGAAGCCACCTGGAAGGACTCGACCTGGAAGGAATGCATCGATATCTGGCCCACCACCTGAACCTGGCCGGAATCAAAACCACCCCTTTTGAAGAGGCGGCCACAACTGCTATCCATCAAGGATCGGGAGGGCTATTGAGAAAAGCCAATCATCTGGCGCGTGGAGCGTTGATTGCCGCTGCCGGTGAGCAGTCTACGGCGGTTACCGCCGAGCATGTTCGGCGGGCGGCGACCGAGATATTCTGACATGAGAAAAAGGATGGGGGTTGGGAAAAAAACAGCCCCCGTCTATGTAATTTGAAAACTGCTAAATATGTTCAAAATATTCAGGAAAAATTAGTCCAAATAATGCGAAAATCAACAAGTTTCGCTAATCTAAAACTGACCCCCTAAAGGGCAAAACGACAACCGAAAATTGACCCACCCAAACGCAATCCTCTGGTAAGGATAAGCGGCAATTAAATCCAACAACCAGAGGAGAAAGGAGAATGCTAAAGGTGGATCAATATGGATACATACGGATAGCGAATCGGGTTTATGGCAAATCAGTGATGCAAATTGCCAAGGAGACCGGCCATTCGAAGAACACGATCAAGAAAGTGCTTCGGGGTGAATATTGCGGTTACCGGTCACGAACCAGCCAGCCATATCCAGTGCTGGGGCCTTATGTGAAGATCATCGATAAGTGGCTCACAGATGACAAGACCCAGCCCAAAAAACAGCGGCATACGGCCATTCGGATTTATCGCCGGTTAAAACGGGAGCATGGCTTTTGCGGTGCCGAGACGACGGTAAGAAAGTATGTGAAGGAAGCTAAATTGAGGCTCGGATTATGCGGACAGCAAGCCTTCATCCCGTGTGAGCCCACCATTGGCGGTGAAGCTGAGGTCGATTGGGGCAGCTGCCACGCGGTTATCGACGGTCAATCCGTCAAGCTCAAGCATTTCTGCATGCGGTCAAAATATTCCGGTAAGCACTTTGTCCGCTGTTATCCTTGCGAGCGTCAGCAGGCGCTGTTTGACGGCCATATACAGGCCTTTTCCTTTTTCGGCGGCGTCTTTCCCGTATTGATTTACGACAACCTGACCACGGCGGTTCAACGGGTCTACCTTGGGAAGAAACGCGATTTGCAACAAAGCTATGACAAGTTTGTGGGCTATTACAATTTTACCCCGCGATTTTGCAACCCCGGAGCGGGACACGAAAAGGGGGGGGTTGAGGGGCTTGTGGGCTATGCCCGTCGCAACTATATGGTTCCGGTACCCCACGCCGAGTCGCTTGAGGCGTTAAATGAGAGACTGCTTGAAGAATGTATGGCCTATGGTGAGCACCGGATGGCCACCCGAGAGCAAAGCGTCAATGAACTTTATGAAGCGGAAAGGAGCCACCTGATCGAGCTTCCCGATGTCCCGTTCAGTAACATGGAGATTTGTTCTCCCAAGGTTGACAAATATGCCACCGCCATCGTGGACAAGAATCATTATTCGGTTCCGACCCGTTACACCCATGTAAAAGTAAAGGCGATCTTGCAGGTTGACCAGGTTGACATCTATTACGGATCGAGGCGAATCGCCACCCACCACCGGCTGTATAACAACAATCAGTGGTGCCTCGATCCCGAGCATTATTTGGAACTGATCCAGCAGCGACCGCAAGCGTTTGATACCGCGCGTCCGATCGTTGAATGGAGAAAGCGCTGGCCCCTGTGTCTGGAGAAGCTGTTGGAACGTTTTCGCAGCAAGCAGGGAAACACGAATGGGATCAAAGATTTCATATCGGTATTAATGCTCTACAAACAATTTACCGCAAGTGAGATCGAGACCGCCGTCAATCTTGCGCTTGCCGCTGATATCGGTTCCAGTGCCGCGGTTGAATACATATTATGCAGTGCCACCCGATCATGTGGTCAGCCGGTTGCAGGCGTACCCAACTGGCCCCGGCTTGCTCCGGCCGATGTGTCTGTTTACGGGCAGATCGGCGGTGACCTATGAATGCGGCAATGAATGCGATGCTCCTTGATAATTTGAAGCTGCTGAGTCTTTCCACGATGATCCAGAATCTATCGGCGAAGCTGCGCCAGGCCAAGGAGGGCAAAATCGCCTATGAGGAGTTTTTGTTGAACCTGACCGAGATCGAGGTTCAGGTCCGTAGGGAAAACGGTCGTAAAAGAAGAATCAAAGAGGCCGGCTTCCCTTTGCTTAAACCGCTTGAGACCTTTGATTTTGAGGCGGCTACGGATCTTGATGTCCGATACATTCAAGAACTTACGACCGGTGAATATATCGAAGAAAAGCGCAATGTCATATTTTTAGGCAAAAGCGGAACCGGTAAAACGCACCTGGCCACGGCATTGGGGATGGAAGCCTGCACGTCAGGATATCGAACCCGGTTTGTGACCGGATGCGGTCTTGCCAATGAACTGATCGAAGCAAGAGATGAAAAGATTCTCAGCCGGGTGATCAAACGTTATGCCGGTTATGGTTTACTGATCATCGACGAACTTGGGTATGTACCGTTTTCCAAAGAAGGCGCCGAACTGCTCTTTCAGGTGCTTGCCGAGCGCCATGAGAAAAGACCGGTGATCATTACCACCAACATGGGCTTTGGCGACTGGACCCAGATATTTGGCGATCCCAACCTTACCGGAGCGTTACTGGACCGCATTACGCATAAGGCCCACATAATCAACTGCACCTGGGAAAGCTATCGATTAAAAGAAACGTTAAAAAATAAAAGGAGGAACTCTAAGTGAATGAACTTACAATATACAATACCTTAAAGGGAAGGTTAGAGACAGTCCGTTTTGAGTTAACTCCCGAAAATACGACATGGTTTGACGATAGTGAAACGTCTGATATTTATAGAATCGCAGATGGTTTTGGCGGACTTCTAATCCAGGAAACCGGATATACGCATCCGATTTTGATTGGTGACGTATCCAGGGCAGACATCGGCAATGCTGAACAAAAAGCCTTAGACCTGTTACGAGAACAAGATTGATTATAGATTATCGAGGCCCGGAATGGGAGGGGCTTCCGGTCGCTACGCTCCCTCCAGCCCCTCCCATTCCGAAGAAGATGCATTAACCCTTTATAAAAGGAATACTCTAAGGCTAACAGGTGTCTTTTAACTGAACTTTAGGGGGGTCAAAATTGGGTTGTCGCAGGGGGTCAATTTTAGGTTGTCTTTTCTAACAATCAGTCGTTCGTCCTAAATCGCAAGATCCGAGAACGAGATTGCT
>JAGTUY010000332.1 GCA_018224455.1 Desulfosarcina sp. | reverse complement strand
TCCAGCAGGTGCTGGAAAAATTCCCCGATGACGTCAGTTATGTGATCAAGCACTTCCCGCTTGCCAACCATCAATTCGCCCATCCAGGCGCCATGGCGGCGCTGGCTGCCGGCAATCAGGGCAAATTCTGGGAGTTCCACAGCCAACTGCTTGAGAACCACAAGCAGGTCAACGACGAGAAAATTCTGGAGATCGCCGGGGGGATGGGATTGAACATGGACCAGTTCAATCTGGACCGTCAGAGTGCATCCAGCCGCCGACTGATCCAGGAAGATATTGAAAATGGCAAGAAAATCGGTGTTCGCGGGACGCCGTCGGTGTTTATGAATGGAAAGCGGATCAGCAGCCGGGAATTGGGAAGTCTCACCGAATTGATCATGCGGGAACGTGGTAAATGAAGAATAGACGCTTATGGTGCTCATTTCTGGTGTTGGCGATTTCACTGTCATTCGTGTCGTGCACCTACAAACCCTATCATCCAACCAAAAGCAAGCGGGAGTGGACCATTGACAACGACGATTGCCAACAATCGGTCCGAGAGGGTATTCGTGATGAGCCTGACACCTATGACAATTTTGACGAGATGCGGCTGATCAACACCTGCATGAAGGATAAGGGATGGCGGTGGGAACGCACAGACCTGTTTGACTTTAAAAAGCCGGCGGAATAGGGAACGTTCAAGCGACCGGTGTTCCGGTGCCGGGCTTAAAAAGCCGCTCCATGGCTTTGAGATAGCCGGGCGCGCACTGCAGGTAAAAGGAAAGCCCCTTCGAGAAGTTTATCCCCACCACGCCATCGATGAACATCTGACTGATTTCCCGCTCGCGTTTAAGGATCGTCTGGCATCCTGCCAGGATGCGCTTCTCTTCGTCGGAAAGGGTTTTAAAGAGGTACTTGAGGGCGGTGCGTGCCCGGGGCTGGTACATCCAGAAGTAGAGCAGGTCCAGGGCCCCGATGACGATGAGTTTTTCCAGGTCCTTGGCATCGGCGTTGGCGTCGATGCGTTCCTTGCCGATGGCATCGAGCGTTTCCCACACATTCAGCTCCGGAAGCTGGGCTTCCAGGCGGCCGTAGGTATCAAAGAGCTGGGACAGCGTGTCCGCATAGTCCTGGAAGCGAGTCTGAATATTGCTGAACCGGTCGGCCGTTCCTTCGATCACCCCGGCCACGGTGTCCGAGGCCCCCTTGGAGATCACCGCCGCCCATTTTTGCAGATGCCCGTCGATACCCGTCACGCCGAGCATCCCCAGCAGGGCGCCGATGAGTATATTAAGAACGATGGCGATGGGTATGGAGAGGATGCTGCGGAAAAAGTTGCCGTACACGGCGCCCTTGGGCAGTCCCCGGAACAGGTTGTGGCTGGACAGATAAATGCCGTTGGCCACGGCTATAACCGTGTAGAGGGCCATCGGGTTCGTTGTTGTCGTAATGCCCATGAGCCGGTCCAGAAAAAGGGTCTTGACCAGATAGTCTAAAAGCGGCACGGAAAACCCGGTAAATAGCAGTGAATCAGATATCCTTACCCAGCTGACGTAGTCGTTCCAGCGCAGCAGCGGTGATCGACTGATGCCGCCGCCGCCCAGCACCGACTGGACAATGTTTCTGACCCCCGTGATGCCGAACCAGATGAACGCCCCCAGGTAGGCCAGCACCCACCACGAGTTGGTCAGATAGAAGCTGAGAAAGGCCGGAATGAATCCCATGAGTATTTTTAGGCCGTTTCTCACCGTACTGTTCAGGTAGAAGGGCGTAATTTTGGGTTTGGGTGCAGTAACCGGACTGCATTCCAGCCGCAGACCGTTATCCGACCGGTCGGCTATCCCTCCCAGGGTGACGATGTTCCCTTCCGGCTGCATGCGGGTGAGGTGGGGCTGGACCAGCCAGTCGACCAGACGGCTTTTGCCGAGCACCTTGAGCAGGGGCAGATGTTGAATCAGGCGCTGGTGAAGCTCCTGGGATCCTTTGGGGCTTCTATAGGGGATGTAGGTGACCCGCTTGTAAACCGGTATCCTGAAAGGAATCACGCTGCGGATGGCCCGGTTCGGCGGTTCCGACGGTTCGCCGACGGCGCAGGGGATCTCTCCCGGTGCCACGTGCTGGCGGTGCTTGCACAATTGGCGGGCGCTGGGGGGAAGTGTCTCCAGAATGGCCAGCCCCATGCCGTACATGTGTGAGGAGTGGCCGGTCGAGTCGCTGCCGATTCTCGGTTTGAGATGCATGGAGCTGTACATGGCCGTGAATGCGGCGATATCGTGAAGGATGATGCCCAGCTTCTCGATGCGCTCCGTCTTGCCGGGGAAGGGCTTGGCGGTGGCCAGTCGACCGATGATCCGCCGGATGAAACGCTTCAGATTGATGGCATTGCCCTCGTTGAGCGCCAGCTGGAGCTCGCTGATCTCTTCGATGTAGCAGGTCTTGCCGGCGGTGTAATCCTTGAGGTTGAAGATTTCCAGCCGGCTGATCAGGCCATCGCAGTCGTAGAGAATCTCCACCACGTCTTCGGGCAGCAGGTCTGTCAGGTTTAAGGTGACCCGAAAGCCGGTGTGCAGGCTGGTGACCTGTTCCAGCAACTCCCGCGGTGCCAGGCGGAGCAGTTCCGGGGTGTCCGGGTCGTCGTGGACCTGGTTGGGATCGGGGATGTCGGGATTGGCCGCCGGTCGCAGGAACTGACGGACGATGTTTTCCGAGTTCAGGTCGTTCATTCGTTCCACTAGTGATGTCATCTCCGCCCTTTGGCCGTCATCGGCGCTTTCACAGGCGCCACGCAGTTCCTCCACCTTGCGCTTCATCAGCGGGAGCAGTTGGTGGTGGATGTATTTGGCCAGATGAAGAATGGACGGCTGGCCGGGCCGAGCGAAAGCCAGGAAGCGGCCGGCGTCCAACGGGGGGATTTCCAGACCGGTGGCGGCGTTGATCGCAGGTCGGTGAATCCGGTTGAAGGCATCCAGGATGTTGAGCACGTAGCGCTGCCGGTAACGGGTCACCGCGCGGCCCTGGTCCATGAGCCGCCTAACCGGCTCTTCGGCCAGGAAACAGAGGAACGACTGGGCATCGGAAAAGCCCCGGGGGACCCAGATCAGCTGGATATACTTGCCCCGGAAGCGGGCCGAGAACTCGATGCCGATGCGGATTTGCACCCCCATGATCTGGGCGGCCTCGATCAGTTCGGCGGCGGATGGGGGATCGATGAAGTTGTAGTAGATGACCCGCAGGCGCCGGATGCCCTTGATCCAGGCATCCATGATCAGGTGGGAGGCGGATTTGCGACCCTTGGTGTTGATGTCATGCACGTGATCATCGAAGGCCAGTTGATTCCAGGCCTCAGGCATCTCCAGCAAGTGGTAGCGCCGCAGCATCTTTCTGACGATGCTGGGTTTACCGCTGGCCACCCGCCTGAAATCATGGGCCAGCTTGAGCTGTTCGATCTCGTTGCCGTGGGCCCGTATCAAATCCTTCATGATGGACAGGAGCACCCGTGCAGCGTTCTTCGGCAGGGTGCCGGCCGAGGCGTGCAGCACTTCGTCACGCAGCGAGCGCAGGGCGTTGAGGCGATCTTCCAGGTCTCCAGCCTCCAAAGACTCGAGGAGGTGGATAACGGCGTAGGCGATGCGAAGCCCCCGGGTTTCAGCCAATTCTTTGATGCCATGGGGATGAAACCAGGGAAACAGGCCTTTTTTGCGTATGATGGCAGGGGTGGATCGGCTCAGCACACCATTGACGATCTTGAGAAGATCGCGGTCGCGCTTGTCGAAAAATAGGCTCAATGGTCCTCCGTGGGGCTGATGAGGGGGGGGCTAAGTTTCATTTTTCCCATCACGTCTGGGGTGGAAATTGTGCCAGGATCTTTTCCACCAGCGTGTTGATGTCCCGGCTGGCTTTCTCCGGGTCTTTGTACTCCCGGAACCGCTGGGTGCCGGTTCCCCGCCAGAGAAGGGTTTGCGATGCCGCATCGACAAAATCGATGGTCAGGGAGCCCTCATCATATTCGCGAATGTTGTTGCCGGTGCCGATAGCCACGCCGCCACTGCGGCCAAAACTGCCGATACCGAACCCGATGCCGCCGCTGGCGCCGTCCGATTCGATTTTCTGGCGCAGCGTGTATTGATAGCGCACCAGGAATGTCGGGGTGTCGTCCGCTGACTGGATGAAGCCCTTGTCGGAGAGCTGACGCGCCACCGCCGTCCGGATGCGGGTGTCGCGAAGGGGGTTGTCGATGCGAAGATCACCGGTTTTTTGCTGGGTTTCCGATTCCCAGCGGTAGGCTTGCATCGATTTGAAATCGGTGGCTGGATCGTAGTCCTGATTGACCTGGACACCCGAGCACCCCCCGAGAAAAAGGGTTGTCACCAATACAGCGAGCCATATATTTCTCATCTGAAGACCTCCACGATTGCCGTTACTGAAATGGAAGATGCCCCAATCCGCTGTCGGACATCCGCCGGGTTGGCGCTGAGCATCCAGTCGAAGCCACTCTATCTGTCCATCATAATTAGCATATTCGTCAAATAAGTCAAAACAAGTCCGTTTTTGACGCTGAAAAAGTCATGGTCCGCTGCGGTGCCTGCTGTCTGCGCCGCACACAACGGAGCGGGCGGGTATACTTATTGGACATCGATAGGGAGTTAATTAAACGGATCCGCAAAAAAAGAAAACAAATAAGGTTAACTTCGCGATTTAAGTGCCGATAAGTGGTTCATCATGATTAGACGCCAACCCGCTTTGATTACGCTTGCCAGTGAAGAGACGGTCTGTTTCCTGAGGCTCTCGACGGACGGCTGCTTCCAGACGCTGGCCAGCCTGCCTCTGGCGGACTTTCTGGAAGGGGGCGAGGAGGCAGCCGACCTGCCTAAAGCGGTTTTGCAATCGGTCAACCGGCTGCTTGTCGTTCCGGACTATTGGATGGGCAGTCGTTTTGACGAGTTTCAGGCCCGCAAAACATCCGTGATCACTGCCTTTATCGAGCGCAAATTAAAACTGGAGCAGCCCACGCTGACCCAGGCCGGTGATTTCTATCATTATGCCGTTGTCCAGGATCAGGACCACCGCCGGCAGTTATACACGTTTTATCTGCAGGAGGAGATCGCCTATCGGCTCTATCGACGGTTGGAGATCCTTGGCATCAGTCCGCTGCGCATCACCACGTCGGCCCAGGTGTGGCAGGCCAAACTGGGTGACAGGGTCGACGATTTCTCCCGCAAAGGGGTGGGATTCATTCATCTGGGCGAGGCAGACTGTTTTCTCTATTTTTTCTTCATGGGACAGTTCCTTTTCTCACGCAACATCCAGATATCGGACACCGGCGGTGACGCTTCCCAGATTTACAACCTGCTGAATTACGAAATTAATCAGTCCTTTTACCTCTATTCGCAGAAAACCAAAAGCGCGGTGGACAGCCTGTTCATGCTGGCGCCGGACGCGTCGGCCGTGGATCAACTGACCGAATTATTGGGCCGGGAAGTCCAGGGACTTCCTGCTTTGCAGACGGCGCCGGGTATCCCGGACGAAGCGTCGGCTTTCCCGTCTTGCCGGGAATTCACGGCCCCGGATTTGACCCGGAGCGGTGAGCACTGCCTGTCCTATCGGCCACTGAGGAACGAACTGACCTGGCGGCCGGTGCAATGGGCCGGGATTGCCGTAGGACTGGTTCTGGCCGTCCTTCTGACCGTCGAATCCGGTGGGCTCTACCTCTGGTCGGAATCGGTCGACCGGCAGATGATCGAACTGACCTCGACGGCCGCGGAACCGCCGGAACTGGCTCTTCAGGACATATCCCAAGCGCTTGACGAAATCACCCGGGAACTGGAGCGACCGTCCGGCAGCGGCACCCTGATGCGAACCCTTCTGGCCATGCCCGACGGGGTGTCGGTCGGAAAGATATCTCTCGACGTATCGGGCACCCCCATCCTGAAAGTGGAGGCGGTGGTCGATGCGGACAACCCGGATGCGTTCAAGGCCGTGCTTGCCGTCTTTTTGAATCGGCTCAACCAGCGATTCAACCTGGAGTCCAATGCCCTT